>JAJYGY010000324.1 GCA_021790555.1 bacterium | reverse complement strand
GGCCGGACTTCGAAACCTGGGGCCTGCTGGCGGCCTGCGGCCTGCTCCTTTCCCTGCTGGGGGCAACGGCGCTGGCCGGGGGGGCCAATTACCGGGTCTTCCGGAGCAATCCCTGGGACGCCTTCCATTACATGGTCATGGCCCAGTCCCTGCGGTCGGAGCCTCTTCCCGCCCTTGAGTCCGCGCCCACCCAGGCCCTGGTGGACCGGCAGCCCATTTACGCGATGATGAAGGAAGGCCTGGACCGCGACCGGATCGCCAACGGCGTAAGCCTGGGGCTTTTCAACGGCTGGACCGGCGGCAAGGTCTACGGGTCGCTTTACTGGTATGGGATTTTCCTGCTGCTGCTCTCCTTCACGGCGATCCACGCCCTGCTTCGCCGGCTGGGCCTGCCTTTCCGGGCCGCCCTGGTCCTGGCCGCCGCCTTCAGCGCGGGTTTCTGGCCTGTCTTCGCCCTGGATTCGGACGCCTACGGCCAGGCCGCCTTCCTGCCCCTGATGCTCCTGTTCCTCAACGGCCTGGAGGAAGGCCGGACCGGCGGTCCGGCGGTGCTTGGGCTTTCCGCCATTGCCCTGGGAGCCTGCGCCAGCCTTTTTTCCAGCGGCTTCGGCGTGCTGGCTGCCGGTCTGGTCCTGGCGCTCACCCTTCCCGGATCTGGCGGGTTTTCCGGAAGGACCCAGGCCGTGGGATGGAAGCCCTGGGTGCTCGCCGCGGCCGGTTTGGCCCTTTCCGCGCCGGCCTGGAGGGCGGACCTGGCCATGTTTCTGAAGGAAGCCCTTTCATCCGGAGATCCTGCGCGGCGGACCTACTGGGCCTACTTTTTCGGCTGGCTGTTCGTGCCGGGGCACTGGACGGCGGCGTTGCAGGGTTTCTGGGGGCTGGCCGGCCTTTCGGCCCTGGCGCCGCCCTGCGGTGGGCTTCCGCCCTGGCTGCCGCGGCTGCTGGGAGTCGGCCTGGGTCTGGGATTGAGCCTGGCCCTCGTCGCCTTCGCCGCGCGGTCCTGGAAGCGGAAGGAATGGGGCTGGCCCTGGCGTTTTGGGCTGGCCCTGGCGGGGGCGGCCCTGGCCGCCGTCCTGGTGGCTTGCGGCCGCCGCTACTCCGCAGGCAAAGTGCTGGGGGATGTCTTTCCCCTGGCTTTGCTGGGCCTGGCCGGCGGCGCCTGGGGCCGGGCCAGGGGTTCGGCTTCGGCCCGCTTCCTGCTGTGGGCCTGGGCCCTGGCGCAGGGAACGACCTTTCTTTTCCGGCTTCAGGCGGCCGGAGGATGGCGGCCGCCCATGCCCTTCTATCCCTCCTCCTACGCCACCCCCGAAAAGGCGCGGGACTACGACTTCGCGCCCATTGCCTCCGCTTTGGGGTCCCGGCCCGGGGCGTCCCTGAGCCTGGACATCCGGGCGCCCATCCTCAGGGAAGCGGCCCAGCTCTGTTTCCACGGCCGGTCCACGCTGCTGATCCCCTATGTCTACCACGAATTCGACGACGCCCCCTCGCGGGCCCGCCTGCTTTTCCAGTCCTGGGACCGCGTGCCGGACTACCTGCTGGTCCAGCGCGGGCATGGGGCCCCGGCCCGTGGAATCCTGGGGCGCCCCCTGGCCTGGACCCGGTCCGTGGCGCTCTACAAATTGGGGGGCGCCATGGCCGACAGGATGGCCGCGGCCAGCCTGCCGGGGGATTGGACGCCCGTCTTCCCGGCGCCCGGAACGCGTGACGGCCCGGTGGTGATGGACCTGCACTTCCTTTCCTCGGGAAGAGTCCGCATGCGCCTGGAATACTCCATGAAGGCCCTGGGGGATTTTCGCCGCGTCGCCCTCAAGATCAACGGGAGCCCCCTGGTGGTCCGGACCCCGCGGGCGGGAGGCCGGATGCAAGGGACGCTGGAATTTTCCCCGCGGCGGGGCACCAACGACCTGGAATGGGTGTTCGCCGCGCGCTCGGGGGGGATCGTGCCGGTGCGCTGGCGGGAGCTGAAAATCATCCTGGAGCCGGGGCGCGGGGGGAGGCTTTGATGTTGACACCCATGGGGTTTGAAGGTATATTTCGCTCAACAGCAGGAAGCTGACATCAGCCTGCCCCACTGCCACCCGTCTTTGCAAGGTTGGAGGAAGTGGGGTTTTTTTATTTCCTCTTTCGCTGTGGAGGTAAGGCCAACCTTGAAAAGCCTCGGGAAACACATCGTTGTTGAGCTGTACGACTGCAATCACAAGACCCTCAATGACCATGAAAAAGTCCAGAGACTGATGGTGGGCGCGGCCAAGGCGGCCAAGGCGACGGTGGTGACTTCCGAGTTCCATCACTTCAATCCCTACGGAGTGAGCGGGGCGGTGATCATCGCGGAGTCGCACCTTACCATCCACACCTGGCCCGAATACGGCTACGCCGCGGTGGACGTCTTCACCTGCGGGGAAGAGGTGGACCCCTGGGTCTGTGTCCGGGAGATCGTCAAGGCGCTCGCGCCGAAGTCCCACACGGCGCTGGAGATGAGGCGGGGGACCCTGAACCTGCCCAGCCGGGACCTCAAGCACAAGCCGGATTTGGCGAAGGTCTGACCGAAATTTCCCGGATGCGGAAGCCCTTGCGGGGGCTTCCGCGTCCGTTTTTTTGGGCCCTTTCCCGGGACGCCCGGGGGCCCCATCCCAGGTGACCGAATGGCGGGACGCAAGAAGCGCTGGTACACGGAATATTTCTCCACCCACAGCGCCGTGATGCACGGCATCGAGAAGTGGCTCTATTCGGAAGTGACCCCCTTCCAGCACATGGAGCTGGTGATCACCTACGATTTCGGCAAGGTGCTTTTCCTGGACGGCAAGGTGCAGTCGGCCGCCTCGGACGAGTTCGTGTACCACGACGCCCTGGTCCACCCGGCCCTGCTGCTGCACCCCAACCCCAGGAACGTGCTGATCATCGGCGGGGGCGAGGGCGCCACGCTGCGTGAAACCCTGAAGCACGACACGGTCAAGCGCGTGGTGATGGTCGACATCGACCAGCGCGTCATCGAGGTGTCGAAGAAGATGCTGCCCGAATGGCACCAGGGTTCCTTCGAGGACAAGCGCTCCACGGTGCTGTCCATGGACGGCCGCAAGTACCTTGAGGAGAACGAGCAGACTTTCGACTGCATCCTGGTCGACATCTCCGAACCGGTGGAGGACGGCCCGGCCTACCTCCTCTTCACCAAGGAGTTCTACCAGATCGTCTACAAGCGCCTCAGCCCGGAGGGGGTGGTGGCCCTGCAGGCCGGCACGACCCACCTCAACGACATCGGCTGCCTGGCCTCGGTCTACCACACCCTCAAGACCAGCTTCCCGGTGGTCCGGGTGATGGAGACCTCCATCCCTTCCTTCACGCTGCCCTGGGGTTTCTGCCTGGCCAGCAAGAAGCACGACCCCTGGAAGCTCAGCCCCGCGGAGGTGGATTCCCGCATCGCCGCCCGCATTTCGTCCCCCTTGCGCAGCTACGACGGGCAGACCCACGCCGGGCTTTTCCAGATTTCCAAGCACCTGCGCGAGGCCATCGAGAAGAACGTGGGAATCATCGAGGACAAGCGTCCATTCTTCACCCCGGCCTGAGCGCGCCGGCCTCCTGTTTGGTGCCCCGTGGACCCCTCTCCCCGACCCCTTTTGTCCCAGGAAAACACCCCGCTTTTCGACGCGGTGGTCGCCTACGCCCGTGACCGCCGCATCTCCTTCCACACGCCGGGGCACAAGCACGGCTCGGCCATGCCGGAGTCCTTCCGCAAGTTCGCCGGGGAACACATCTTCGACATGGACCTGACCCTGCTGGAGGAGATCGACTCCCTGCACGACCCCAAGGGCGTCATCCGGGACGCCCAGGCCCTGGCGGCCCGCGCCTACGACGCCGACGCCTCCTTCTTCCTGGTCAACGGCACCAGCGGGGGCAACCACGCCATGATCCTGTCCACCTGCTACCCCGGGGACAAGATCATCGTGCCGCGCAACTGCCACAAGTCGGTGCTTTCGGGCATCATCCTGGCGGGCTGCGAGCCGGTGTTCGTGCAGCCCGAGATCAACCAGGACCTGGCCATTTTCTCCAACGTCTCGGCCGACCAGATCAAGAAGGCCCTTGCCAAGCACCCCACCGCCCGGGCCGTGCTGGTGACCCATCCCACCTACAACGGGATCGCCACGGACATCGAGGAGCTGGGGAGGATCGTCCACGCCGAAAAAAAGCTCCTGCTGGTGGACGAGGCCCACGGACCCCACCTGAAGTTCCAGGAGGACCTTCCCGTCTCGGCCATGGAGGCCCACGCCGACCTCTGCGTCGAAAGCATGCACAAGATCGTCTCGGGCATGACCCAGGCCTCCATCCTGCACGCCAAGAAGAAGAACATCGACCTGGCCCGCCTCAAGCGGGTGCTGCAGCTCCTGACCACGACCTCCCCTTCCTACATCCTGATGTGCTCGCTGGACGTGGCGCGCATGCAGATGGCCACCCAGGGGCGCCAGCTCCTCACCCAGACGCTGGAACTCGCCCGCATGTGCCGCCAGGAGGTGAACAAGATCAGGGGGGTGTCCTGTTTCGGAAGGGAATCGGTGGGGGCGCCGGGGGTCTTCGACCTGGACGAGACCAAGCTGACCATCGCCGTGGCGGACACCGGGCTGACCGGATACGAGGTGGCCCACCTGCTCAACAAGGAATTCAAGATCCAGGTGGAATATTCCGACCTCTTCTCGGTGCTGGTGCTGATCTCCATCGGGAACACCGAGCGGGAGATCCGCAAGCTGGTGTCGGGCCTGCAGAGCATCGTGGACCGGCACGCCACCCACCAGCCCCTGGCGGCCAAGCGGCGGGTGCGCCTCCCCAGTTTCATCCCCGAGGCGGTGATGACCCCGCGCCAGGCGGTCTTCTCCCCCGTGCTCAAGGTGCCCTTCAAGGACGCGGTGGGGCGGATCTCGGCCGAGATCTCCTCGCCCTACCCCCCCGGCATCCCGATCATCGTTCCGGGCGAGAAGGTGACCCGCGAGATGGTCGACTACCTCCGCGAGATGCACGCGGTGGGCGCCCGCATCAACGGGCAGGACGACCCTACCCTGCGCACCATCAAGGTGGTCGACGAAAGCCAGCTCGACAAGGTGCGCAGGGAGGCGGACCTGGACAGGCTGGTGAATTTCGTCAAGGGCGCTGGGGAGTTGACACCCGTCCCATAATCGTCTATAAACTTGCCACTCAAAATTTTCCGGGCCCGATTCCGGTCCCGAAAGCCGGATGAAGTGGCCCTTTGGGCCGTTCGCTCGAAAAGCAAGCCATGGTCAAAAGACGAAAATCTACCTACGACGACGACGAGGACGTGGAGCTGGAGAAGGACGACCAGGAGGACGAAGACCTGGGGGAACTGGGCTACCACGAGGACGACGAGGACGTGGACCCGGACGCCCTGGATGAAGAGGATGTGGACGCCGAGGACGAGGAGGACTTCGAGGACGACGACCTCCTGGAGGAAGAAGAAGACGGGGAATTGGACGAGGACGAGCAGGACCTTTGGGACGAGGAAGACGAGGGCGAAGACGAGGACGAATGACGCCCGAACATCCGCCTGACCGGAGAGGACGAATCCATGAGCCTTAAGAAGCGGGATATGGGGGTCTACAAGCAAACCCTGTTGCAGATGAAGCGCGATCTTTTGAAGGGCGTCATCACCAACGAGACGAACGGCAAGGAGGGTGAAATGGAGGAGGTCCGCGACCTGGCGGACCAGGCCTCGGATTCCTACGACCGTGAACTCGCTTTCGGCCTTTCCGAGGCCGAGCGCACCCGGCTCACCGAGGTCGAAAAGGCCCTCACCCGGATCGACAAGGGCGACTACGGAATCTGCGAGGCCTGCGAGAAACCCATCAACCCCAACCGCCTGAAAGCCCTGCCTTTCGCCATGCTGTGCGTGGAATGCAAAGCCAAGGAAGAGCGCCAGCAAGCCTAGACCCCGTCCCGTCAAACGCCAAAATCTTTGATCTTAAACAAGGCGGCTGGAGGCCGCCTTGTTTATTATGGGCCTTTCCCGGAGGAATCCATGGCAAGCGCAAGACCCAAACCGGCCGTCCTCATCATCCTGGACGGGTACGGATGCAATCCCCGCTCCGAGGGAAACGCGGTGCTGGCCGCCGAGACCCCGCGCCTGCGGGAATATTTCGGCCAGTCCCCGGCCTGCCTGCTTTCCGCCTCGGGCGCGTCCGTGGGGCTTCCGGCCGGTCAGATGGGAAATTCCGAGGTGGGGCACCTGAACCTGGGCGCCGGAAGGATGGTGTACCAGGAATTCACCCGCATCAGCAAGGCCATCCAGGACGGATCGTTCTTTTCAAACCCGGTCCTGGTCGAGGCCTGCCGGAGGGCCCTGAAGTCCGGCGGGCGGCTTCACCTCATGGGGCTGCTCTCGGACGGGGGGGTGCACAGCCACCAGGAACACCTGGAAGGGCTGCTGGAACTGGCCCGGCGCGAAGGGGTGCCGGCGGAAAGGGTGCTGGTCCACGCCTTCATGGACGGCCGCGACACCCCGCCCCAGAGCGGCCTGGAGTATGTCCGGCGCCTGGAGGGGGTGCTGGCCCGGGGCCTGGGGCGCCTGGCCACGGTGTCGGGCAGGTACTACGCCATGGACCGGGACAAGCGCTGGGAAAGGGTGGAAAAGGCCTGGAAGGCCATGGTGCTGGGGGAGGGACCCCAGGCCGCGACCGGCGAGGAGGCCATGCGCAAGTCCTACGAGGCCGGGGTCAACGACGAGTTCGTGGTCCCCACGGTGGTGGGGTCCTCCCGGGTGGCCGACGGGGATTCGGTGGTCTTTTTCAACTTCCGGGCCGACCGGGCGCGCCAGATCAGCCGGGCCTTCGTGGACGCCGGCTTCGACGGGTTCCCGAGGGCGGCCTTCCCCAAGGCGGCCTTCGTCTGCATGACCCAGTATGACGAATCCATCCCGGCGCCGGTGGCCTTCCCGCCCCAGTCCTTCAAGAACATCCTGGGCGAGGTGCTGGCCGGGCGGGGCCTGAAGCAGCTGCGCCTGGCGGAGACCGAGAAATACGCCCACGTCACCTTCTTCTTCAACGGAGGCGACGAGAAGGCCTTTCCCGGCGAGGAGAGGGTCCTGATCCCCAGTCCCAAGGTGGCCACCTACGACCTGAAACCCGAGATGTCCGCGCCGGAGGTCGCCCAGGAGGCCGTGAAACGCATCGAAAGCGGGGCCTACGACGTCGTCATCATGAATTTCGCCAATTCGGACATGGTGGGGCACACCGGCGTGTACGAGGCGGCGGTGAAGGCCCTGCAGGCCGTGGACCAGGCCGTGGGCAGGGTGGTGGAGGCCGTCCTGAAGGCCGGGGGCGTGGCGCTCATCACCGCGGACCACGGGAACAGCGAGCAGATGTGGGACTACGCGGGGCGCTGCCCCTACACGGCCCACACCACCCATCCCGTCCCTTTCACCCTGCTGGGCCTGGGTGGGGGCTGGAACCTGAGGGGGGACGGGACCCTGGCCGACGTGGCCCCCACGCTGCTGGACGTGCTGGGCATTGCGCAACCCCCGGAAATGACGGGACAGTCGCTGATCGCCGGGCGGCCGTCCCAGGGAGGCCCGGCTTGACTTCCTCCTGGGCTTGTGACAATATCACGGCTTGTTTGTGAGGCGGTAAAGGCCCTGGTTTTGATGTTTTTCCCATCACCTCAACATTTCCTTAATTTATGGAGGCTTTCATGGCCATCAAAGTTGCCATCAATGGATTCGGGCGCATCGGCAGGCTGGTGTTCCGGGCCCTGCACGAACAGGGCCTGTTCGGCAAGGACTTCGAAGTCGTGGCGGTGGGCGACATCGTGCCGGCCGACAACCTGGCCTACCTGCTGAAGTACGATTCCACCCAGGGCGCCTTCAAGGGCAGCGTGGACTTCAAAAAGTCGGCCCCGGACAAGGATCCGGACATCCTGGTCGTGGACGGCAAGGACCTGAAGGTGGTTTCGGCCAAGACCCCGGACGGGCTGCCCTGGAAGGACCTGGGCGTGGAGATCGTGCTGGAGTGCACGGGCCTGTTCACCGACGCCGAGAAGGCCAAGGGACACCTGGCCGCTGGCGCCAGGAAGGTCATCATCTCGGCCCCGGCCAAGAACGAGGACATCACCGTGGTGATGGGCGTCAACGAGGAGAAATACGACCCGGCCAAACACCACGTCATTTCCAACGCCTCGTGCACCACCAACTGCCTGGCCCCGGTGGTCCACGTCATCATGAAGGAGGGCATCGGCCTGGCCGAGGGCCTGATGACGACCATCCACAGCTACACGGCCACGCAGAAGACCGTGGACGGCCCCTCCAGGAAGGACTGGAAGGGCGGGCGCTCCGCCGCCATCAACATCATCCCCAGCTCCACCGGCGCGGCCAAGGCCGTGGGCCTGGTGCTGCCGGAGGTCAAGGGCAAGCTGACGGGCATGTCCTTCCGCGTGCCCACGCCCACCGTCTCGGTGGTGGACCTGACCTTCAAGTCGGTCAAGGAGACCTCCCTGGCCGACATCAAGTCGCTGATGAAGAAGGCCTCCGAGACCTACCTGAAGGGCATCCTGGGCTACACCGAGGACGAGGTGGTCTCGTCGGACTTCATCCACGACAAGCGTTCCTCCATCTTCGACGCCGGCGCCTGCATCGAGCTGAACAAGGGCTTCTTCAAGCTGGTGTCCTGGTACGACAACGAGTGGGGCTATTCCAACCGCGTGGTCGACCTGCTGAAGTACGTCACCTCCAAGAAGTAGCCGGCCGCGTCCAGAGATCGGGAGGTTCCATGGCGAAGCTTTTCGTGGAAGACCTGAAGGACCTGAAGGGCAAGCGCGCGCTGGTGCGCGCCGACTTCAACGTGCCGGTGAAGGACGGCAAGGTGGAGGACGACAAGCGCATCACCGCGGCCCTGCCCACCATCCAGTACCTGCTGGACCAGGGCGCGGCCGTGGTGCTGATGAGCCACCTGGGCCGGCCGGACGGCAAGGCCAGGCCGGAGTTCAGCCTGGCCCCGGTGGCGCTGAGGCTGAAGGAACTGCTGGGGCGCGACGTCCTCTTTTTGAAGGACTGCGTGGGTCCCGAGGTGGAGGCCGCCTGCGCCCATCTTGAACCGGGCGCGGTGGTGCTGCTGGAGAACCTGCGTTTCCATATAGAGGAGGAGGGCAAGGTCAAGCTGGAGGACGGGAGCAAGCTGGCCGCCGAGAAGGACAAGGTGGCCGCTTTCCGCGCCAGCCTGACGAAGCTGGGCGACGTGTACGTCAACGACGCCTTCGGCACGGCCCACCGCGACCACAGTTCCATGACCGGGGTGCAGCTGAAGCAGCGCGCCTGCGGCTACCTGATGAAAAAGGAGCTGGATTTCCTGGGTTCCGCCGTGGAGGCCCCCAAACGGCCCTTCGTGGCGATCCTGGGCGGGGCCAAGGTCTCGGACAAGATCCAGGTCATCACGCACCTGCTGCCCAAGGTGGACAAGCTGATCATCGGGGGGGGCATGAGCTTCACCTTCGCCAAGGCCCAGGGCCGGGAGATCGGCCTGAGCCTTTGCGAGGACGACAAGCTGGACCTGGCCCGGGAGATCCTGGCCAAGGCCGGTGACAAGCTGATGCTGCCCCTGGATTCGCTCATCACCGACAAGCTCGACTTCAAGGGCAGGGCCATCGGCGCCACCAAGGTGGTGGAGGCCGGGGCCATCCCCAAGGACTGGGAGGGCGTCGACATCGGGCCCAGGACGGTGGATTCCTTCTGCCAGGTGATCCGCTCGGCCAGGACGGTGCTGTGGAACGGGCCCATGGGCGTGTTTGAGATCGAGGCCTCGGCCAAGGGCACCTTCGCCGTGGCCCAGGCCCTGGCGGACGCCACGGCCGCCGGCGCCAGATCGGA
>JAJYGY010000150.1 GCA_021790555.1 bacterium | reverse complement strand
ATTCATTGCGCGCCAGGGGCGTGATGTCCTCCCACATCGCCCGCGCCTTGGCATCCGCGGCCAGGGCCTTGCGCAGATCCGGGGGCAATGCGTGGACCGTGCCGTGGGACATTTTGGTGGGCATGGGGGGACCGGTTCGAAAAAGTGACAAACAAAATGGTGGGCCGAAATTACGCCGCGAACTGGTGGGCCATTTTTCATTTCCGTAGATCATATCCATTTGGGAATAATAGTCAAGTGCCGGGCGCCAGTTCCGCGGCGCGGCCTGCGTACTCCGCAAAAGCCTTGCTAAGGATGCGTCGGCCGGCGGCCGCGACAGGGCCTGGCGCACCCGTCCGGCCAGCTTTTCGTCGTAGGGCATGGCGGCTTGAATTCACTTTCGTCCCGGGCCCGCGCGGCTTATCATTTTCGGACTGTCCGTGGCTTTGTCCGGCATCCCGGCCATGCCGGCCTTCAAGGGGCCGGGCCGCCACCCGCGCCGGGGGAACCTGTACTACGCCTGCCTGGCGGCGATGCTCCGTCATTCCCCGAAACGACGTCCGGACTGATCCCTTCCCTTTCGGAGGCCCCATGCAGAGCCTTACCATGTTCAACCACGTCACCCTGGACGGCTACTTCTGCGACGCCCGGGGAAGCATGGAATGGGCCAAGCAGGACGACGACCCGGAGCTGGCCGAGTTCGCCTCGGCCAAGTCGCGGGGCGGCGGCACGCTGGTGTTCGGCCGCAGGACCTACGAGATGATGAAAAGCTTCTGGCCAACGCCCCAGGCCGCCCGGGCCTTCCCCAGGGTGGCCGAGCGCATGAACCAGGGCGCCAAGGTGGTGTTTTCGCGCGCGCTGGAAAAGGCCGACTGGGCCAACACGCGCCTCATCCGGGGGGACCTGGTGGAGGAGACGCGGGCCCTGAAGCAGGAGGAAGGCCAGGGCCTGGCCATCCTGGGCAGCGGCCGGATCGTGGCGCAACTTTCCCTGGCCGGGCTCATCGACGAGTACCAGCTGGTGGTCAATCCGGTGGTCCTGGGCGCGGGAAGGACGCTGTTCGAGGGCGCGCCCGGCAGGCAGAATTTGAACCTGGTGGAATCGAGGGTCTTCAAGAGCGGCAAGGTCTACCTGTGCTACCGGCCGGCCTGAGGCCGGACGCGCCTGGAGGAAAATGGCAGACCCCAACCGCAAGGTCCGTGAAAACGCCCCCGGCGAATTTTTCGTGGATTCCACCTGCATCAACTGCGACACCTGCCGCCAACTGGCGCCGGCCAGCTTCGACGACGCCGGGCCGCATTCCTTCGTGGCCCGGCAGCCGGAAACGCCCGAAGAACGCCGCGCCGCGCTGCATGCCCTGCTTTCCTGTCCCACGGCCTCCATCGGCGGCAGGGGCGCCCGCGAGGCCATGCAAGACTTCCCCCTGCCCCTGGACGGCCCGGTCCACTATTGCGGCTTCAATTCCCCGGATTCGTACGGCGGCAACAGCTACTTCGTGCGCGACCCGGGCGGCAACTGGCTGGTGGATTCGCCCCGCTTCGTTCCCCATCTGGTGAGGCGCTTCCACGAGCTGGGCGGCCTGGCCTGGATCTTCCTGACCCACCGGGACGATGTGGCCGACGCGGCCAGGTTCGCCGCGGAATTCGGGGCCAGGCGCGTCATCCACCGCGACGACCTTTCGGCCCAGCCGGACGCCGAGGTGGTGCTGGAGGGCCGCGCCCCCGTGGACCTGGCTCCGGGATTCACCGCCGTCCCGGTGCCCGGCCACACCCGGGGCCACTGCTGCCTGCTGGTCCGGGGCCTGTATCTCTTCACCGGCGACCACCTGCAGTGGGACCGCGACGGGAAGCGCCTGGACGCCTACTCCGACTATTGCTGGTACAGCTGGAAGGAGCAGGTCCGTTCCATGCGCGACCTGGCCGGGCATCCCTTTGAATGGGTGCTACCCGGCCACGGGCAGAAGGTGAACCTGGACAAGGAGAAAATGAAACGGGAGATGGATGCCCTGGTCAGGCGCATGGAACGGGAGGGATGAACGCCGTCAGTTCACGAAAGGGCAGGTTCCCGTGGGGCACGAGGACGGGGCGCTTCCGGAATCGGAATACGACGATCCCCCTCCCTTCATCAGGATGTTCACGTTCCTGGAAATGAGCTTGTCCACCTTGCCCCCGCAGGTCGGGCAGGCGGCCAGGGGCGCGTCGCTCATGCCCTGCCGGACTTCAAAAGTGCCGCACTTCTCGCAACGGTAGTCGTACGACGGCATGTCGGTATCCTCCTATAATAAAGTGGTCGCTCCTTCCCACGCCATTACCTCGGCTGGGCCACCACCACGAAGCCCACGAAGGCGCCGTACAGGGTGCTGATGACCGGATTGGAGCTGATCGGGCAGGCGCCCGTGGAACAGCCGACGAACTTGTAGTAGGCGTACCCCAGGGCGCCGCCGATCAGCGGGCCCAGAACAAGGCGCAGGACCATGCTTCCTCCATGGCAAGGGGACAGGGAGGCCCGGGCGGGCCCCCTTTGCCAAAGAGAGACACGGCGCGCCAAAAGGATTCGGGGTTTCAGATGAACAGGGTGGATTTGCTGGTGCCGGCCTGCTGCAGGAACTTGGCCACCCCCGCCAGCTTCAGGCCCGGGTAGTCGATCAGCTCGTCCTGGCGCATGCCCATCAGGTCCATGCTCATCTCGCAGACGTAGATCTCCACGCCGCTTTCCCCGGCCTGGCGGATGAGCCTCTCCAGGGACATGACGTTCTTCTTTTTCATCAGGCCCTTCATCATGGCCGTGCCCATGCCCAGCATGTTCATTTTGGAAAGCTTCAGGGCCGGGCTCCCCTTGGGGAGCATGCGGCCGAAAAGGGCGGACATGAGATCCTTTCCCCGGGGGGGCTTTTCCGGGTCGCGCAGCGCGGCCGTGGCCCAGAAGGTGAAGAACATGGTCACCTTCTCGAACATGGCGGAGGCTCCCGTGGCGATGATGAAGGCGGCCAGCAGCTTGTCCAGGTCGCCGCTCATCACCACCATGGAAAGCTTGTCCTCCGGGGCGTTGGCCTTCAGTTGGGCCACCTCGGCCTGGAGCGATTCCACCTGTTTGGCCAGTTCCTGGATGCCGGTGTCGGGCATGGCAGACTCCTAAAAAGGGGGCCGGAAGCCGTTCACGCGCAGGGGCGCGAGGGGCTTTCTCCCCCGGACAGGAAGTGGAAATAGAGCGAAAGGGGCCGGTAGAACGCGTGGGCCAGCTTGGTAGAGCCGGCCAACAGCACCAGCTCCATGGCCATCACGGTGTGCAGCAGCAGCACCCAGGAATGCAGCGGCGCGGTCCAGCGGAAGGTCACGGCCGCCTCCAGCCAGAAGCCGGTGAAGCCCAGGACCCACAGGAAGGCCAGCAGCCACCAGTCCGAAAGGTGGCTGTGGCGGACCCCGGCGTCGGCGCCCCTCCAGCGCCGCAGGATCGCCGCGCTGACCCCGGCCATCAGGGCCAGGCCAGAAACCGTGCCCAGGACCCGGGCGGGCCAGTAGATCTTGGTGCCCAGCAGGAAGATGAAGAGGAAGTCCGACGTGGTCGCCGCCAGCAGGCCGAAAAACCCGAACAGGACGGCAAGGTGGACGGCCCAGGGGGAATTCCAGGACCCCTGCCCGGCCTCGGGCCTCTGGCGCCGCATGGTCCAAAGCTCGTGGTGCAGGGCCAGGGCCGCGGCCCGGTGCTCCTTCCAGCCCTTTTTCAGCAGCCCGGGCCGGGCCTTCAGGGCCCGCAGCACGAAGCGGAGGACGGAGGCCCCCAGCCCCAGGGCCAGCACGCCACCCAGCACCATGCCCACCAGGTGGATGGCGTCGTAGGGCACCAGCTTGAAGATCCAGTCCGGGAAGTCGTGGCGGGGCCTGGCCGTCAGGAGCAGGCCGGCCAGCACCAGGGCCAGTCCAAGGGTGCCGGCCAGGGCCGCCACCGGGGACCTGAACATCCAGGCCGACAGGCCGGTGGATTCGAACCGCCCCACGGCCCAGCGCCGCAGGGCCGCCATGTACTCCCCCGGCCCGGCCTGGCGAGGGCAGGTGGAGGTGCATTCCCCGCAGTTGTAGCACAGCCACATCTCCTGCCGGGAGAGCAGCTCGTCCTCCATGCCCAGCTGGCCCAGGCGGATCATCTTCCTGGGGAAGGAGGCCTCGCCCGCCGACAGCGGGCAGACCGCGCTGCAGTTGCCGCACTGGAAGCAGGCCGAAATGTCGAAGGCCCCGTAGGACCGGATTTCCCTGATCAGGTTCGCGTCCACCAAAATGCTCATGGCTTCTCCGCGTTCTTGGCGTAGCTGAGGTAGGCCCCCCGCTTGGGCCCCTCGGCCACCCGGCCGTACTTGCGCAGGGCCGTGACCCACCACAGGGCCTTGCGCGGGCTCAGGCCCGCGGCGGCCGCCAGTTCGGGCACGGTCAGGGGCCCCTTGTCCAGGGCCTCCAGGACGGCCTTCTGCGTCCTGGCCTGCTCCTTCACCTCCTCCACCAGGCCCGCCGGCGCGGGCCCGCGCCGCTCCTTGGCCAGCTTCAGCTGTTCCCGCACCGCGTTGAAATTTTTCTCCGTCATGACGGCTCCTTCACGGGTTGGTGGGAAGGGCGCGGGGGGGCCACGGGGGCCACCCGCGCCGCCTGGTCAGGAGGCCGCGATGGCGCCGGCCATGGCCTCGAACTGGTCCAGGTGCCAGCCGGCCAGCTCCAGGGCGCGGGGTTCGCACACCGCCACGCAGGCCCCGCAGCCCTTGCACAGCGCCTCGTTGACCGCGATCACCGCCGCGCTCAGGCCCTCCGGGCCTGGCGGTGTCGCCCCGAGCCCAGCGAGGGGCCGGTCCACAAGCTTCAGGGCCCCGCTGTAGGAGCATTCCTCCAGGCACTTGCCGCAGCCCGTGCACCTTTCCGCCTTCAGTTCCACCACGAAGGGGTCCAGGCTGATCTCGGCCTGGGAGAGCAGCTGGGCGGCCTTGGCCGCCGCGGCTCCCGCGGCCGCGCAGGCCTCGTCCAGGGTCATGGGCGCCTGGCAGGTTCCGGCCAGGAAAATGCCGTTGTTGGCCACCTCCACGGGCCGCAGCTTGGGGTGGGCCTCCTGGAGGAACCGATCCGCGCCCACGGGCAGCTTCAGGCTTTCCACCAGGCCCTTGATGGCGCGCGGCACCACGCCCGTGGCCAGCACCAGCAGGTCGGCCGGCACCTCCACCTCCTCCATCCATGTCAGCACGTCGCGGAACTTCAGGCGGGCCGGCAGGAGACCGGAGGCCGGCAGGTATTCGGGCAGGGCGTCCTCGGCGTAGCGGAAGAAAAGCGCCCCTTTTTTCGCCGCGTCCTCGTAATAGGCTTCGTGTCCCCGGCCATAGGTGCGGATGTCCTTGTGGCAGTCGTACACCTGGGTGCCGGGAAACCGGTCCAGCACCTGGCTGGCGGCGTGCAGGGCCGCGGTGCAGCAGACCCGCGAGCAGTAGTCGTTGACCTTGCCGTCGGCCTGGGGCGGGTTCAACCCCTCGGCCTGCCGGCTGCCCACGCAGTGCAGGAAGGCCAGGTGGCGGATTTCCCTCCCCCGCCAGCGCAGGACCTTCCCGGCCGGGAGGGAGCCCAGGGCCTTCTGGAATTCCGGCAGGGTTGCCACCCTTGCGGCGTCGCCGGAACCGAATTCCCCGGCGCCGGGAAGGTAGTGGTCGAACCCGGTGGCCAGCACCAGGGCCCCGGCCTTGACGCGGGCCTGCGAGCCGCCCTCCTCCACGCGCACCTCGAAATTGCCCACGTACCCGTCCACCCGGGTGATCTCGCCGCCCAGGTGGACCCGGATGGATCCCTGGGCGGCCACGTCCTCGGCCAGCCGCCGGGCAAGCGCGGTCGCCTCCTCCCCGGTGGGAAAGACCCTTCCCATCTCCAGCAGCCGGCCGCCCAGGGCCGGCCCTTTTTCAAACAGGTCCACGGGCAGCCCGGCCCCGGCCAGGGCCAGGGCCGCCGACATGCCGGCCGGGCCTCCGCCGATGACGGCCACGCGGCGCTCGGCCTTCACCCGCAGGGCCTCCAGCGGGTCCAGGCGGGTGGCCTTCTCCACCCCGGCCCGGACCAGGGCCAGGGCCTTGCGGGTGGCCGCGGCGTGGTCGTCCTTGTGCACCCAGCTGACCTGCTCGCGGATGTTGACGTGCTCGTACAGGTAGGGGTTGAGCCCGCCGCGCTGCAGGGCCCGCCGGAAGGTCGTCTCGTGCAGGGTGGGCGAGCAGGACGCCACCACCACCCGGTTGACCCGGTTGGCCCGGATGTCCTCCAAGATGATCTCCTGGCCCGGGTCGGAGCACATAAAGGGGTATTCCTTGGCCACGGCCACGTGGGGGTATTCGGCCATCAGGCCCGCCAGGGCCTTGACGTCCACCACGTCGCTGATATTGCCGCCGCAGTGGCACACGTAGACCCCCACCCGCACGTCCCCGGTGGATTCGCCCAGCTGGTTGTCGCCCGGCCGTCCGGTGCCGTTCATGGCCTGCCCTCCCCGAGCCGCCTGAGGAAACCCACCGCCTCCATGGCCGCCGAGCCGGCCTCGGTGATGGAATCCACGATGTCCTTGGGGCCCGTGGCCGTGCCCGCGGCGAAGACCCCGGGCTGGCTGGTCCGCGCCGGAGCCAGCGGGGCCTGGGGGCTTTCCAAAAACCCGTCCGGCGCGGCCCGCACCCCGGCGAAATCCTCCAGCACCGGGTCGGCCCCGGGCAGCATCCCCAGGGAAAGCACCACCAGGTCGTGGGTGACCTCCTCCGGAAGGCCGCGGTCCTCCTGCCTCTCCAGGCGCACCACCGGGTTGTGGTCGGCGTCCTCGGTCACCCGCGCCACCTTGGCCTTGACGAAATGGATGCCCATGGCCCTGGCGTTGGCCACGAACTGCTCGTAGCCCTTGCCGAAGGCGCGGATGTCCATGTAGTAGATGGTGATGTCGGCCGTGGGCAGCGAGCCGGAAAGCAGCATGGCCTGCTTGGCCGCGAACATGCAGCAGACCCGCGAACAATAGGGCACGCCCAGGCTCCGGTCGCGGCTTCCGGCGCATTGCACGTAGGCGATGCTGTCCGGAATCCTGCCGTCCGAGGGCCGCAGCACCCTGCCGTAGGCCCCGTGGGGGGCCAGCAGCCGCTCGGCCTGCATGGGCGAAAGGACGTTGGGAAGCCGGGCCCCGCCGTAGTGGGGCTTGGCGTCCATGCGGGTCAGTTCGTGCCCCGTGGCCAGGATGACGGCGCCGGCCTCCACTTCGGTGTCCGCGTCCTTCTGCAGGAAGTCGATGCAGTCCGTGGGGCAGGCCCGGGCGCACAGGCCGCACAGGGTGCAGTGGTCCATGTCCAGCAGGGCCAGCTGGGGGATGGCGTTGGTGAAGGGGATGCGGATGGCCTTGCGGGCGCCCAGGCCGTGCTCGTACTCGTCCGGCACCAGCACCGGGCAGGCCTCCTCGCAGCTGCGGCAGCCGATGCACCGGGCCCCGTCCACGAACCGCGCCTTCTGGCGCAGGGTCGCCCGGAACCGCCCGTCCTCGCGCCGCAGGCCCTTCAGTTCGGCGAAGGTGCGGGTGTCGATGTTGGGATGGTGCGCCACCGAGGCCATGCGCGGGGTGGTGATGCAGCTGGCGCAGTCCAGCGTGGGAAACACCTTGCTGAGGTTGATCATGCGGCCGCCGATGCTGGGCTGCTTCTCCACCAGCAGCACTTTCCTGCCCTGGTCGGCCAGGTCCAGCGAGGCCTGCAGGCCGGCGATGCCGGCTCCCACCACGAGGACGTCGTAGGATAATGTCGCGTTTGCCATGGTTGTCCGCCACGTCGTTGTCGGGTCGCGGTCCTTCCGGGACCGCGCCGTCCGGTCCAGTCTACTTCTTCCTCACCAGGTACAGGCTGTCGTACCCGTCCTTCTCTAGGAACCCCAGGTACTGGTGGCCGGTCTTGGCGCACCAGGCCGGGATGTCCTCGCGGCTGCCCTTGTCGCCGGAAAGGATCTCCAGGGTCTGGCCCACGGCCACGCCGCCGATGGCCTTCTTGGCCTCCAGCAGGGGCCCCGGGCAGGCCATGGCCCGCGCGTCCACCTGCCTGTCCGACTTGATCTGCGAAAGGTCCGCCATGACGCATCCTCCTTGGTGTGGGAAACGGCCGCCGGTCCTCCCCGGGCGCCGCCCGCCGGGATTCCGGCTTCTATCCGATCTTCAGTCCGGGGCAGTAGAGCCTTTTCAGGTGCGCCACCAGGTGCCTCAGCCTGGGGTCCTGGATGCCGTAGTACACGCGGGTGCCCTGCTTGCGCCGCCGCAGCAGCCCCTTGAGCGAAAGGACGCGCAGGTGCTGCGAGAGGTTGCCCTTGGTGCCACCCAGCTCGGCCAGCAGTTCCTGCACGAAATGCTCCCGCTTCAGCAGCAGGCACACGATCAGCAGGCGGGTGGGGTGCGACAGGCAGGCCAGCAGCCTGCCCGTCTCCTCGGCGTTGGCGCGCTGTTCCATCTCCATGGCCTCACTCCCCGGCGACCGCCTTGCGCATCTCGGCGATCTCCTTCAAAAAGGCGGCCCGGCACACCGTGCAGATGGTGGTCAGCTTCAGGCGCCGGGTGGAAATCCCCTTTTCCTTCATCTTAAGGTAGACCCGCGCGATCCGGGCCGAGAGGCGCTGGTAGGCGCCCTCATAGGGGCAGTCCGAGCCGCTGGACATGACCAGGATGCCGCCGAAACCCTTGTCGAAGCATTGCAGGTAGAAGTCGTCCGGAAACATCACCGGGTCCGGCACGCGGAAGATGTAGGTGTCCGGGGAATAGGAAAGGCGGGCCTGCCCCACGGCGTTGGCTCCGGGATAGGAGCTGGCCAGTGTGGTGAGGATGAGGATCTTCTTTCCGTTCCCCTGCCCGGCCTTCAGCAGTTCCGGATCCACCACCGCCGCCTGTCCCATCCCCGCCCCCGAAGGTGACCCTTGCCAACCCCTGCCCAAAGCCCCTGACGACCGAAGTTTAGACAAATCTAAACTGTTTCGCCTTGACCGGAATCAAAGGCCGCTCGCTTTTCCGGCGCCCCGGCGTGCACGGGTTTTTCCGCTTGTTTCAAAGGGCTTTCACGCGCGCGCGCGTTCTTTATGACGAAGGTCATAGATGCGGCCGGGCCGCTTCCCTACACTGGTCTTGACGCAAGGCCATCCGGCGGAAACCGGAAACCGGCCCGGCAACCGGCATGAAGTCCGGGGCATGATCCAAACGAGGTTTCGGCCGGCCCCGACTGGGGCGGGCCGACAAACCGGCATCTTTCTCGCCGCGCAGCCGCCACGGCGATCTTCTTGGGGACACTGCGATGGGAGGGACCACCATGGAAAGGAACTTCATCCACTGCGCGGCATGCCGGGCGTCCAACAGGGGCCTCCTCTCAAGCTTCGCCCCGGAGGACCAGCTCTACCTGGAGAAGGGCCGCGTCAGCCGCAACTACCACAAGAAGGAGATCCTCTTCCAGGAGGGCGAGGAGCCCAAGGGCATCTTCTGCGTCTCCACCGGAAGCGTGAAGCTCTACAAGAGCGGGGCCAACGGGCACGACCAGATCCTGCGCATCGCCGCGGGCGGCGAGCTGCTGGGCTTCCGGGCCTTGATGGCCAAGGAACCCTATTCCGCCACGGGCGAAAGCCGCGAGGAGACCACGGCCTGCTTCTTCGACAAGCAGCTCTTCATGGACCTCATCCAGCGCAGCCATTCGGCCGCGCTCTTCCTCATCACCCAGCTTTCGCGCGAGCTGAGGCGCACCCGTGAGCAGCTCATGGAGCGGGCCGACAACAACGCCGAGGCCCGGCTGGCCCGCTGCCTGCTTTCCACCTTCGGCAACGAGAGGCAGCTGCAGGTGGCCCGGCATGAGCTGGCCGACATGATCGGCACCACGCCCGAGACCATCAGCCGCATCCTGCACCGCTTCGGCGAAGCCGGCCTGGTTTCCT
>JAJYGY010000080.1:6893-9926 GCA_021790555.1 bacterium | reverse complement strand
CGTGCCGGTGGCCGTGGCCGAGGGCGTGGAACTGGGCGAAGCCGTGGGGCTTTCCGAGGGCGTGGCCGTCCGGGTGTCGGAGGGCGAGGGGCTGGGCGTGGCCGTGGCGGTGGGCGTGGCCGTGGCGGTGGGCGAGGGGGTGGCGGTGGGCGAGGGGGTGGCGGTGGGGCTTGCCGTCCGCGTGGACGTGTCCGAAGGGGTGGCCGAGGGGCTGGACGTGGGGCTGGCCGAGGGCGTGAAGGTGGGCGTGGAGCAGCTCACCGTGGTGGTGACCGCGTTGGAATTGAAGACGCCGGAGGGCACGCTGACCAGCAGGCCGGCCGAGTTGACCAGCTGGGCCGGGCAGGAGGAGGCCGTGCCCACCAGGGTGCAGCTTCCCGAGGCGCCGGCCGCCAGGTTGCCCAGGGGCAGGCTGAAGACGGATCCGTTGACCGTGCCCCCGCAGGAATTGGAGGCGTAGCTGAAGCCCGCCGGCAGGGTGTCGACCAGGGTGACGTTGTACCAGGTGAGGGAATTCTTCTGGATGATCACGTTGTCCATCTCCAGGTTGACGGCCCCGCTGTACGAGTCCACCTGCAGCCCGGCGTTGCCGCTGTTGTAGGCGTTGTTGGGGTCCGTGGCCTGGAGCACCTGGACCCCGTTGATGAAGCCCGTCAGGGTGAAGCCGGTGACCTGGAACTTGAAGGTGTACCATGTTCCCAGGCTGACGGGGTGGCTTCCAAGGATCAGCTCGTTGTAGGCGCCGTTGGTGATGACCCTAAGCGAGATGTTGCTGCTGCTGCCGGCGTTGACGTGGAACTGGTAGGTGGAGGCTCCGTTCTGGCGCCACAGCAGGGTGATGCCGTCGTCGCTGCCCGTGCCGGAGGCGTTGAATTTCACGTCCGACTGGATGCTGCCGTCGGTGACGGCGCCGGCGCAGTTGATGGTGGAGAACACCGAGCCCGTGCCGGAATACTGGACCTGCAGGTCCTGGCTGCCGGCCTGGGTGGGGCCGTCGCCCGGGCCCAGGCCCCAGGTGCCGGCCTGGGGCGCGGTCCAGCCCCAGGGCCACTGGGTGTCCGCGCTTTCGAAGTCGTCGGAGCAGTTGCCGCCGACGTTGGGGTTGGGGTTCTGGTAGGAAAGGGTGTAGGTGATGGCCTGGCCCAGGCTGGCCGTGGTGGTGTTGACGGACTTCCGGATGGCCGGCTGCAGCGTGGGGGTGACGGTGGGCGAAGGCGTGAAGGTGGGCGAGACCGTGGGCGTGCCCAGGAGGCCCAGGGCCGTGGTGACCAGCTTGGAATCGAAGTCGGTGCCCGCGTTGTAGGCCATCTGCACGGTGGACGGGCCGCTGATGGCCACGCGCAGGAGCTGGCCGGTGAGGCAGGTGTAGGGAAGCGAGAAGGTGAAGGTGCTGGTGTGGTTGCCTCCGCCGGTGGAGTTGACGTCCAGGGTCTGGCTGCCCAGGTCCACGTAGCCGCTTCCGTCGGGGTTGGAATAGCCGATGTCCACCGTCACGTTGGAGGCGGAACCGGGCTGGTTGGTCCAAAGCACCAGGGACCAGGTGCCGGCGGTGTAGCAGCCGCTGACGGCCGGGCTGTACCAGTAGGCCGGCGTGGACGACAGGTTCAGGGAGGGGGTCCAGCCGGAATTGGACGTGCTGGTGGTCTGCAGGTCCTGGCCCGACGGACTGACCCCGGCCACCGGGACGTTGTACAGGTGGTAGGTGTCCGCGTGGAGGCCCAGGGAAAGGCCCAGCAGGGCGGAGAGCAGAAAAAGGCGGGCGCCAGTGGGCATTGTGAACCTGGAGAAGATCTGGACGCAATAGTTCTTGAGGCAAAACATAGTTTTATGAGAACGTTCTCCTGCCTGAATTTGATTATAATATCTTTTTTCTGATTTGCAAATAAAAGTCTTGTTAAGAATCATCAAAGATCCGGACAGGTAAGGTCTAGTGAATCCAGGCTTCCACCGAGACCTGGAATGGTTTCAAGGCATTGGCCAGTATAGCTAAAAGGGAGAAGAACTTATTATTTTTATATAATATTTTTAAAAAAATATAAATACATAAAATTATTAACCGTTTAAATTTATTTTTATGAGAGATAAATTTATTTTTTTATGCAAAAATTGATTATTTTTGCTTTCAAGGTATAATTAAGAACGTTCTCATAATGGAATGATGAAGACAATTCTCGTCCATGAATGCTGGCAAAGAAGGAAAAATAAGAACATGGTTTCTATTTGAGAAATACAATCATGCCGTCTTCCGCACGGAAATTGCTTGGGCCGCTGAGCTTTCTTTTCATGCTTCCCGGCCTCCTGTCCGGTGCCATCATCACGGTCGGCTCGGGATCGTATACCACCACCCTGCCTGCCGGCCAGACCGGCCCGGTCAACGAGGTCAACACCCCGGCCCTACCCTACGTCACGGCCGGCTTCAACCAGACCATCACCACCAACAAGTGGTGGAGCCCTTTCCTTTGGAAATACTACAGCGACACCGGAAACCTCTGGGGCGTGGACATGTATCCCCTGCCCTGGTCCATTTATCCGCACGCCGACGGCCTGGCCATGGCTTATGTCCCCGTGGACAGTGTGGCCAGCGGCCCGCAGCAGTACCACACCTGGTTCGCGGAGGATTTCCGCGTGGGTCTGGTGGGACTCAACTCGCCGGACACCCGGGTGGCCTCTTATTCGGACTGGGCCGTGACGGCCGAATGGAACGACGGCGCCAACGTGCTGGACGCCACCCTGGGCAACGGGTTCCCCTACGCCTATTTCATCCGCAAGTCCGGGGGGGCCGCCTCGGTCGTCTTCAACGGGCCGCCCACCGTGGCCTCCAACGCGGGAGGGGTCCTGGTGGCGGGCATCAACGGCCATTCCTACGGCTTTTACGGACCCAGCGGTTCGAACTGGGTCCAGGCCGGCAATACCTTCACCAACAGCCTGGCGGGCGCCCTGGGAAGCGGCTACTTTTCGGTGGCCGTGCTGCCGGACTCAAGCGCCCCCACCCAGGCCCTCTTCCTGGCCGACGCCTACGCCTTTGTCACCAAC
>JAJYGY010000080.1:0-6883 GCA_021790555.1 bacterium | reverse complement strand
TGGAGCTACAACCAGGCCAGCGCCGTGCTCACCAGCACCTTCACCGTCTCCACCCGGGCCATGGAAGGTTCCGGCACCGGCACCCTGCAGGCGCTCTTCCGCCACCAGTGGCTCTACTACGGGGGGGCGCTCACGGGCCTTTCCTATTTCGGCCCCAACCAGGGCCCCCGGGGGGAGATGAAGGTGGAGCAGGGGAATTCCTTCAGCACCCGGATGGTCTTCAACGGCGTGCTGCCCGAGCTGCCCGACAACGGCACCTCCAACCGCGCCACCCTGGACAACCTGGTCCAGTGCTATTACACCGGCGGCTGCGGCATCCTGCTGCCCTGGGGGGCCGGCGCCGACACCTACGCCTGGGGCAAGTATTTCGGGCGCCTCTCCTCGCTGGCCTGGCTGGCCGACCAGGTGGGGGACGCCACGGCCCGCGACGGCTTCGTGCGTCAGATGGAACTGGGCATGCAGGACTGGTTCGACGCCGGCGACATCGGCAACCCGGCTTACCACCTTTTCTTCTACGACCAGAACTGGCGCACCCTGATCGGCTATCCCGCGGGCTTCGGCTCCAACACCGACGTCAACGACCACCATTTCCACTACGGCTACTGGATCCGGGCCCTTTCCACTATCGCCAGATTCGACCCGGCCTGGTGGTCCTCGTCCTGGAACGGCATGGCACGGCTGCTCATCGACGATGTGGCCGACCCCAGCCGCACGGACCCGAATTTCCCCTTTTTGCGGAATTTTTCGCCCTACGAGGGCCACTTCTGGGCCAACGGGCACGCCCAGCCCAAGGGCAACGACAACGAATCCTCCTCCGAGGCCATCAACCTGGCCGTGGGGCTCATCGACCTGGGGTCCGAGACAGGCGACACGGCCACGCGCGACCTGGGCATCTTCATGTACCTCAACGCCGTGGCGGCGACCGAGCAGTACTGGTTCGACGTCGACAACCAGGTCTTCCCTCCGGGCTACGGCGAGACCACGGCCGGCATCGTGTGGGGCAACGGCGTGGAATACCAGACCTATTTCGGCGCCACGCCCACCAACATGCACATCATCCAGTTCCTGCCCATCGACGCGGGGTCGGTGTACCTGGGCCGCAACCCGGCCTACCTGCAGGCCAACATCAACCAGATGGTGTCGGAACTGGGCGGGCAGCCCACCACCTACGTGGAGCTTCCCTGGGCCGTGGAGGCCCTCTACGACCCCGCCCTGGCCCTTTCCAACTACAACGCCAATCCCGGCTACACCGAGGACGACGGCTCATCCAAGGCCAACACCTACCACTGGATCGAATTCTTCACCTGCGCCGGCCGGCTCGACACCGGCATCATGGCCGACTGGCCCAATACCAACGTCTTCGACAACGCCGGGCAGCTGACCTACTGCGCCTACAACCCCACCGCCTCGCCCCTGACCGTGCATTACTCCGACGGTTTTGCCCTGAACCTGCAGCCCAAGCAGCTGCTGGCCGTGGGCGCCTGCACGCCCCAGCCCAGCCCCACGCCCACCTCCTGCGCCGGGAATCCGCTGCCCGCCAACCTGAACCTGATCCCCAGCGCGGTGGGCCTGGTCGGCCCGGCCGGCAACTGGCTGGACCCGTCCCCGGCCAGCACCCAGCCCCTGGGCGCCCAGCCCGTGCCCTACCAGACCTTCCAGGACGCACCCTTCTATTTTTACAGCGATGCCATGACCGGAAGCTTCAGCGCCGGCGCCTGGAGCCTGACCCTCTGGACCGGCCAGACCGCCGGCACGGCCAGGGTGAATGCGGAGGTGGGGCTGTGCAATCCGGACGGAAGCGGCTACACGCCCCTGGCCAACGTGACCGAGGACGTCGACGCCAGCGGGGGCGGAAACCACACCACGCTCTTCCCCCTGGGCGGCCTGGGCACCCTGAACCTGCGGAACCAGCGCCTGCGCCTGACCCTCACCTGGGCCGACGGCGGCACCAGCTATCCGGACATCTGGTACAACGGGGGTTCGGACTTCGACTCCTTCCTGTCGCTGCCCGCGGGCCTTTCCGCCTGCCCCTTCAGCCCCACCGCCAGCCCGTCGGCGACGGCCTCGGGGTCCGCAAGCCCCACGCCCAGCCCCACGTGGACAGCCACCTCCACCCCTTCAGCCACGCCATCCGCGACATCCACGCCGTCCGCGACACCCACGCCGTCCGCGACACCCACGCCGTCCGCGACACCCACGCCATCCGCGACACCCACGCCATCCGCGACACCCACGCCGTCCGCGACACCCACGCCGTCCGCGACACCCACGCCGTCCGCGACACCCACGCCATCCGCGACACCCACGCCATCCGCGACACCCACGCCGTCCGCGACACCCACGCCGTCCGCGACACCCACGCCGTCCGCGACACCCACGCCGCCGCCCACGGGCACCCGGACGCCGTCCCCATCGCCGACCGCGACGGGCACGCCCACGCCTTCCGCCTCCGCCAGTCCGACCCCAAGCGCCACGGCCTCCCCGACTCTCACCGCCGGCGCGCCCCCCACGGCGATGGACACGGCCACCTTCACGCCCCCCCTCACGCCGACTCCCAGCCCGTCCCCCACGCCGTCTTGGACGGCCACGTCCACCTCCACGGTCTCTCCGACCGCCACCTTTGGCCCGGTGCCCATGCCCAATTCGCTGGTGGTGAAGGTTTACAATTCCGCGGGGGAACTGGTGCGCACCCTGTTCCAGGGGCATTGCCAGTACCTGCCCGACGCGGCCCGCCTGTCGTCCGGCGCGCTGTTGCCGGGCGGGCCGGCCGTGGACATCCTTTTCCAAGGCCTGCTGGAAGGCGGGGCCACCGAACTCGCCTGGAACGGCCTGGGGTCCTCGGGGCAGCCGGTGCAGGGCGGCTCCTACCTGATCAGCCTGCAGACCCATGACCCCTTCGGAAAGGTCCAGTCCTGGACCCTGCCCTTGAACGTGGTCGCTTCCGGCGGGCGCGCCCTGCTTTCGGTGTACAATCCCGCCGGGGAACTGGTGGAAAGCCTGGACCTGGGCTCCGGCAACCCGTCCATCGTGGATTTCCGGCTGGCTTCCCCCGCCTACGCCCTGGCCCCCGGGCCCTCGGGAACCCCGGCGGCCATTCCCATCACGCTGGTGGACGCGAGGGGCAACACCTCCACGCTGGGCTGGCGGCCCCTGGGCCGGGACGGCCATCCCCTTTCTTCGGGGGTCTACCTGCTGCAGCTGGACCGTGGCACCGCGGGCGGACAGGAGGTCACCAGCCGCCAGGTGACCCTGCTGGAAGCCCCCGGCCGGCTTCCGGACGCCCTGCTGGCTCCCAATCCTTCCCCGGGGGGCCTGGTCACGCTTTTGGACGGATGCCGGCCCGGCTGGTCCGCCCAGGCCGGGATCTTCGACACCGCCGGGGAAAGGGTGGCCGGCTTCGGGGACCCCGGTGGGGCCGGAAGGATGGTGCTGGATCTGCGCGGCAGGCCCGGCGGCGTGTACCTGGTGGTGCTGGAGGTGAAGGAGGGGGGGATGCCGGTGGGAAGGCGGGTGCTGAAGCTGGCGCTCATCCGGTAAAAAATTCCGGAGACGGCGACACCGGGGGGCTGCCGGGCATGTCCAATCCCCAGAGCTCCCGAGGCATTCCATGCGCACGATTCTCATCCTGCTCATCGCCCTGCTGGGCGGGCCCTCCGCCCTGCCGGCGGCCCTGTTGATCGACGGCTTCAGCGGGGGGACGGCCACCGACGCCCTGGGCGGGCAGTGGCGTTCCTTCACCGACGCGGATTCCTCCCAGACCCTCCGGTTCAATGCCACGCCCGGCTGGCAGGGGGCCCGCTACTGCCTGTCCGTCAGCGGGAAGCTCGTCCCGGGCGCGGCCCAGGGGTACGCGGTCGTCCAGGCCCCCCTAAGCGCCTCCGGCGCCCCGGTGGACATCCGCGGCCACGAGGGACTGCGCTTCTGGGCCCGGGGAAGCGATGGACCCTGGCGGGTGGGCATCGCCACCACCGCCACCGCGGCCACCTACAACCACTACGAGGCCGCCTTCCTGAACCGGCCGCGATGGACCCTGGTGGAGGTCCCCTTCAGCCGCCTCAGCGAAACCTGGGGGCCGGCCCATCCCTGGTGCCCGGCCGGCGCCCTGTTCGTCCAGTTTTCGTTCGGCGGCGCCGCCCCGCTGGCCTTCAAGCTCCAGATCGGCCGGGTGGAGTTCTACGACGCCGGCGGGGAGCTGTCCGGCCCGCCGGGCGTCTTCGTCAGCCCGCGGCCCAAGGCCGACCAGGTGGGCTACCTCAGCCGCGACAGCAAGTGGTTCAGCGTGGTCACCCAGACGGCCGGGCCCGGAGCCCCCTTCACCGTGGTGGACGCCTCCGGCGACACCGCCTTCCGCGGCACCCTGGGGCGGGCCTTCGACGACCGGGCCTCCTCCGGCGAATGGGTGGCGCGGGGCGACTTCTCCGGCCTGACCGCCACGGGCACCTACCGGGTCTGGGCCGGCGGCCGGGCCTCCCAGCCCTTCCGGGTGGGCCCGGCGGTGTACGACAGGCTGTGGAAGGACGCCCTGCGCTGCTTTTACCTCATCCGCTGCGGGACGGCCATCGACGACCCGGCCACGGGCATCGTCCACGCGGCCTGCCACCCCACCCGGCGCACGGACACCCGGCCCGGGCTGGACCGCGACTTCACGGGCGGCTGGCACAACGCCGGCGACTTCGGCAAGTGGACCCACGAGGCCGCCTTCAGCGTGTCCCATTTCCTCTGGCTGGCCGAGTGGCGGCCGGACCTGGCGGCCCACCCGCCGGCCGGGGACCCGGGCCTGCTCAACGAGGCCCGCTGGGGCCTGGACTGGCTCTTCAAGATGCAGAACCCGGACGGCAGCGTCCTGCACAAGGTCGATTCCGAGCCCCTCTTCGCCCAGGGCCACATGCCGGACACCGACCCCACCACCAGCCTGGCCCGCTACGCCTCCACCTATTCCACCATCGACGCGGCCGACTTCAGCGCCGTGATGGCCCAGGCGGCCCGGGATTTCGCCGCCACGGACCCGGCCTATGCCGCGCGCTGCGCCTCGGCCTCGGCCCGGGCCTGGACCTGGGCGCTGGCCCACCCCTCGCAGGGCCAGGCGGACCCCTATTACCCGGATTTCGTGGTCTGGCAGGAGATGCTCTGGGCCGAATGCGAGCGTTTCCGCGCCACCCGCGACCCCCGCCTGGCGGCGGACCTGCTGGCCAGGCTTCCGGAACATCCCCTCACCGTGGAGACCTGGTCCGATCCCCAGCTGCTGGGGTACTTCGCCCTGGCCTTCGACAAGGGCGGAGGGGTTTCGGCGGCCCTGCGGGCCGAGGCCCGGGCCCGCCTCACCGCCTTCGCCGACACCCTGCAGGCCAAGCAGGACGCCAGCGGCTACGCGGTGTGGCTGCCGGCCGACGGCTACGGCTGGAGCAGCAACAGCCAGGTGCTGGGCGCGGGCAACGTGTTCTGCGCCGCCTGGCGGATCCGCGGGCTGAACCGCTACCGCCAGGACGCCCTGCGCTGCATGGACAACATCCTGGGGGTCAACGCGCTGGACCACTGCCACGCCACCCTGTTCGGCACCCGCGGCAACCGGGACCCCTACCACTGGGCCAACCTGAGCGCGGGCAGGCTGATGCCGGGCTGGCTGTCCGAGGGCCCCAACAGCGGCCCCAACCACGGCGACGTCAACCTGACCGGCCTGGACCAGGTGGGCACCCCGCCGGCCAAGTGCTTCGTGGACGACGGCACCTCCTGGGGCAGCGACGAGGGCACCACGGACCTGGAATCCGCCTTCGTGCTGCTGTGCGGCGTGTTCCATTCCCAAGTCACGCCCCCCATGCCGCCCCCGCCCCAAAGGCCTTGAACCCGGAATTGGCGGGCCAAGGATGACTTGAACTGCGGGCGTCCCCGCATCCCATCCATCAACCCGGTCAACCAACCTTCTTGACTTCCAGGAAGGGTGTGGTTTTGAATAGGGCTCCCGCGCGTTCCGCGGAGGTCACAAAGTTATTTTTAAAGATGTATGGGGGAGTAAAAATACGATGTGCCAAGTGACGGTTTATTTAGGCCGAAAAGGATACGCACTGTTTAAGGTGGGTATGGTGAATGAGCTTAGGATGGTAATGTTATGAAAAGAGGTCCTACTCAAATAGGAAAATTTCAAAAGCAGATCGGGAAGGGGCAATGAAGGTGGGACTAATGAAACAATGCTTGAGCACGCTGTGGGCTAATCTTTCCATAATACTGAAAAAATATGGGGAAAATAAATGAAGAAGGAATATGTTCCGGAAAATATCACATTGTTGATCGCTGGGAAGTGGTTGTTGATATCGATCGTAATTGTTGGATTTGTGGTCAGTCTGGCGACATTAATGGTAACTCAAAAAGAGAATCCGAATTTTACGGTTTATTTTCGAGGCCTCTTTTTTGGAATGGTGCTAATATGCTTGGCATTTTCTGCCTTTTTTTTAAAAACCATGTGGACTATTCCGGCCACAAGAATAATTGTTGACGATGAGGGGCTTGTGAAAGTTGTTCGGGATCGAGTAGTGAGGAAAATAGCCTGGGATAAAATTGATAAATTTTGGATTAATCAGGCATTTTTAACTTCCATACATGTGGAAGATGTTGCAAAAAAAAGTATTACAATTAATAGTATGTTCGGAAAAAATTTTGAGGAAATAAAGAAAGCTATTTTGGATGAAGTTCAAAATAATCTTTTTGAAAAAAAGAAGATACCGGACCTGCCGTTTAAATATGAAGTGATGAAGTGGCAGGATCTGGTTCCAAGGGTTTTTATCGTCGGCCTCATTGGCGTAGTTGCTGCTGGTTTGATTTCGGTCTACGAGGTGAGGTGGATGGGTTATGTTTGGGTTAGTTTTATTGGATTGATTGTTTTATGGAATAT
>JAJYGY010000199.1 GCA_021790555.1 bacterium | reverse complement strand
TATATAATCCCTCACTTTTATAATTGTTTTTTTCAGCAAAGTCAATGTCTATATCAGACAAATTATTTAACAGGATTGCGTTTCACGATATTTTCCAAGGCTTTTCGCATGACAGGCAGGGGCGCTCCCTGATGGGTCCAAAGCGAGAAACTTTGGGCTCCCTGTTCAAGCAGCATGGGCAGTCCGTTGATGTGTTCATAACCTTTCTTCCTGGCCGCCTCCAACAGGGGGCTGATCAGGGGATCGTAGGTGATGTCGAAGACGGAATGCGGACGCTTTGTCCCCAACAGGAAGCGCCCCACTTTTTTTGAAAATGCTTTATTGGGGACCGTATTTATGATCCAGTCGAACTGATCCAGTCCCGTCTTCAGCAGCCCGTCTTCAAGCAAAAGCGGCCGAGCGATCTTGCGATCAAGATATCGACATATATCCACAGCTTGTTCAGGCCTCCGGCTGGCCACTTCGACCCGCTCCGCCCCGGCGCGCGCGCAGGCGAAGGTGACGGCCCTGGCCGAACCTCCGGCCCCCAGCACCAGGACCCTGGCCCGCTTCAATCCCCTCTTGGATCCTGACCCAAGAGCCCGCAGGAACCCGGAGGCGTCGGTATTGTGGCCGATCCAGCGGCCGCCTTCGCGGTAAAGGGTGTTGACGGCCCCGATTCCCTCGGCCTCCCCGGTGATCCGGTCCACCAGTTTCAACGCAGCCTGCTTGTGCGGGATGGTGACGTTGCCGCCCAGGAAGTTCCCGGCCTTTTGAAGGCCCCGCAACAGGGCCGGGAATGATTCCCCCGGCGCCGGAAACGGCAGGTAAACCGCGTTGAACCCGATTTCGCGCAGTCCTGCGTTTTGAAAGACCGGGGACAGGGTGTAGCTCAGGGGGTACCCGAAAATTCCCAGGACCTGGGTCCTTCCATCCAGGATGTGTGGTCTCATGCTTCCTCTGAAAAAGGCCGTAAGTTCCTCCATGTCGACAGGGCCGACACCAGGTGGAAGCAGGCCAGGGGCGTCCTGAGAATCCTTGGTCCCAGGGAGACCAGCCTGGCCCCCCGGGCGGCCCCCCACCCGGCCTCCTCGTCCGTGAATCCCCCCTCCGGACCGACCACCAGGGTCGCGCGCTCCAGGCCCGTCCCAAGGCGGGCCAGCTCCAAATGCAGGGGAACCGGGGCCCTCTCGAAACTCCACAGGCAGGGGTCCTTCCCGATGACCTCCCCGATGCCCTCCAGGGGCAGGGGGGCCAGCAGTTGGGGAACGCGCGAGCGGTTGCACTGCTGGCTCGCCGAAACCAGGACGCTCCTCCACCTCCGCATCTTGGGCTCCACATCCCCCCCCTTCCAGCGGGGGATGGTGCGTTCGGAGACGAGCGGGACGATCTCGTCGATCCCCAGCTGGGTGGCACCGTCGAGGATCTCCTCGAAAATCCCTCCCTTGGGCACGCACACGCACAGGCGGGTGAAGCCGGCCTCCTCCTCGGCCGGCTCCTCGCCGGTCAGCTCGGCCTGGGCCTCCCCGGGCCCCACGTTCAGGATCGAGGCCCGGTAGCGCCGGCCCCGCTCGTCGACCAACCGGAGGACCTCGCCGGGCTGCACGCGCAGGACGCGGACGAGGTGGTGGTGGGCCGGCCCGGAAAGGAAGGCCCTGCCGCCGCGGATGTCGCTGGAGGAAACGAAGATCTGCCGCAAACCGGCCCTCCTTGAAAGCTGGCCCCCGGGGGTGTTATGATCCGGCATGAAAAAAAATGACGCAACCCCCCTCATCCTGGCCCTGGGCGTGGCATCCCTTTATGGGGCGGTCCTGTGCGCGGCCGGATCGGGCGTCCTCACCGCTCCCCTGGACGACGCCTACATCTATTTCCAGTACGCCAGGCAGGCGGCGCTGGGGCATCCCTTCCACTTCAACCCGTCCGATCCGGCCTCCACCGGGGCCACCAGCCTTCTCTACCAGTTCTGGCTGGCCCTGCTCTACCGCCTGGGCTGGACCGGAAACCTGACGCCCTGGGCCGCCCTGCTGACCGCCGCCGGCTGCCTGGCCTGGAGCTTCTATTCCCTGCGCGCCCTGGCGCGCAATTGGACGCCCCTCCAGGACGGGGTCCGTCCCCTGCTCCTTTTCGCCCTGTGCGGGCCCCTGATGGCCGGCACCTTCCTGGGCCTGGAGTTCCCGTTTTTCGAGGCCTTCCTGCTGGCGGCCCTGGCCATGGAGGCCGGCGGCAGGCCCGGGCGCGCCTGGATCTTCTGGCTCCTGCTGGCCCTCACCCGCCCCGAGGGCCAGATGGCCGCGGCGGTGGTGGCGCTGTGGAAGCTGTGGCTTTCCAGGGCCGCGCCGAAAAAGGGCGGCCCCTGGTGGATCCTGCTGGGCCTGTCCACCCTCCCCAGCCTGGCCTGCCTGGCCCTCACCGGGCGCCTGACCCCGGACAGCGTCAGCCCCAAGTCCCCCCTGCTGGACCCCTACGCCGGAGCGGACCGCATCCTTTCGGGGGCCCTGTCCTTCCTGGTGGATTCGGTCAAGGGCCTGTGGATGGGATTTTACGGCTCCGGGGAGAGCGTCGGCTACCTGGGAAGCGGCGCCTCGGGAAACGGGGTGGCCGGCGCCTTCGCGCCCCTGACCCTGCTGGCGGCCGCCTGGGGCGTCGCCAGCCGCCGCGCCCGCCTCAAGCGCCAGTGGGGCGGGGACATCTGGACGCCCCTGCTGTTTTGGGCCGCGGCCGTCTTCGTGGTGCAGGCCCTCACCCTGCCGGTGGGCTGGAACCAGCACCGCTACCTGCTGCCCCTGGACCTGGTCGTGTTCCTGGGCCTGCTGCTGGCCGCCGGGGAACTGGCCCACGCGGCGCGGGAACACGGGAACGCCTGGGCCCTGGGGCTGGGCGGCGCGTTCTGGGCGCTGTTCCTGGGTTTCGGCGCCCTTTCCTTCTGCCAGTCCCTGCTTTCTACCTGGAGGGACGCCAGCCAGTACCAGGCTCAGCACGGCGCCATGGCCTCCTACCTTTCCAGGAACGTGCCCGCCTCCACGCGGGTCGCCGCCGTGGATGTCGGCATCCTGGCCTATGAATCCGGACTGCCCGTGCAGGACCTGGTCGGCGTGGTGGACGACCGGATCGCCCGGGTCGTGCGCCAGGGCCGCGGGGCCGTGCTGCAGACCCTGGCTTCGTGGCCGGCGGCCGAAAGGCCAAGCCTGGCCGTGCTGCAGGAGGGGCGGCCCGACTTCCCGCCCCAGCCCCTGGTGGACCTGGGCCTGCTCGTCCCCCGCCTGGGCCTGGGGCCCTCCATCGGGGGCGCCCGCATGGAACTCTATTCCTGGAACTGGGCCGGCCTGGAATCCGCCCGCCTGCCGGGCGCGGGCCTTTCGCGCGGGATCCTGAAGGGATGGAAGCTTGCCGACGAGCTGGACGTGGGCCTGCCTTCGTCCGAGGCCGCGCACTCCTACCGGGCGCTGGCCTCGCCCGGCCTGCCGCCGATCACCCTGCTTGAAAAGGGCGCCGCCACGGCCGGGGCCGCCCCGCTGGTGGACGGAGGCCGCCCCGTCGCCGGGGAGGACTTCGCGCTTTCGCGCCTCACCGGCGGGCCGGCGCTCCTGGCGGCGCGCCTGAAGGTGGACCGGCCCTGCCTGCTGGAGGCCTGGGACAACGGCCGGGCCCTGCGGCCCCTGGCCCTGAACCCCAGGGACGGCTTCAACGAGGTCGCGCTTCCCCTCCCCGCCTCCTCCGGCCCGGGCCGCGACCGCCTCAGCCTGCGCCTGGTCTCCCCGGAAGGCCGGACGCTGGTCCACGCCTCCTACCATTACTGGCTTTACCAGAAATAGTCCAAGGTCCTAGGGCTTGATCTCCCCCACCTTGCCCATCAGCGGGTACAGCTCGTTCAGGCGGGCGCGGGCCTCGCCGTTCTTCGGGTCGGATTTCAGGAGCTGGCGGTAGGCGGCGATGGCGTTGTCCAGGTGCTTGACGCCCTCGTAGAATTCCCGGGCCGCCATGGCCTTCAGCTCGTCGGCGGTGTAGGCCGCCGACGAGACGGAAAAGGAGCCGCTGGCGCCGGCGGGCCCCGGCCCCGGCGGCGCCCCCACGGGATCGACCCGGGCCGAGGGAGGCAGGGCGCTGGTCTCGTCCAGCCTGCGGGCCAGGCGCTGGGCCACGGCGTTGTCCGGCGCGGCGGCCAGCACCTTGCGGATGAGGCCGGCGGCCTGTTCAAACTGGTGGCGGTTCAGGTAGGCTTCGGCGGCCTGGAGGGAAAGCCCCTGGGACTTGGAGGCCTGGTTCTGGAATTCGAAGTAGCGGGCCAGGGCCTCGAAGCCGGTGGGATCGGCCGGGTCGGCCTGGCACAGGCGCAGGGCCGCCCGCATCACCTCCTCGGGGTCCTGCTTCTGCCCGGAGATCTCCAGGAGCAGGCGCAGGGCCTCGAAATGGCGGGGATGGTCCTTCAAAAAGGCGGCCAGGGCGGCCTCGGCCTCGGGCAGCCGCCGGAACTGCAGATGCGCCCGGGCGAGGATCAGGTATCCCTCCGGGTCCAGGTTCTCGGCCGCCTGCCGGGCGGCCGCCAGGGCCTCTTCCAGGCGGTTGTTCTCGTAGAAGTACTGGGCCAGGGCGCGGAATTCGTGGCCGGCCTCCTGCAGCGGGCCGGCCGAGGCCAGGGTCTCGGCGAAAAGCTGGCGGGTTTCAAGGCTGTCCGGCTTCAGGGCCAGCATCTGGCGAAGCGCCGCCAGCCTGGGCTCCCTCAGCGCGGCCCTGCCGAAGCCCTCGGCGGCCTGGCCCAGCAGCACCAGGGCCTCCTCGCGCTTCTCCGGGTCGGCCGCCAGTTCCTGGCCCCGCCTCAACAGCACCTCGAAATCCTGGCTGGAACCTGTCGAAGGAGGCCCGGGGGCCGCCGCGGCCCCTTCCTCCGCCGGGCCGGCCTCCCTGGAAACCACCAGGTGGCAGCCCGCCCCGAAATGATTGGAAAGGTAGCGGGTCAGGGAGGCGGCGTACTGGGTCAGGCCCTCCTCCAGCTGGGCGTATTTCTCGTCGTCGTCCACCGTCACCAGGACGCCGTCGCCCTCCACTCCCCGGAACTTCACCCAGCGGAGATACATGTACAGGAAGCGGTGCACGGTCTCCAGCTGCTTCATCAGCGCGGCCCACTTCTTGGCCTGTTCCTCGGGGGTCATGGCGCGGCGGCCTCGCAGAAAGGATCCACTCCTACTGAAACAGGCTCTTCACCTTTTCCAGGAACCGCTTGGCCTGGGGATGGACCTCCTCCCCGGAAAGCCGGGCGAATTCCTCCAGCAGCTCGCGCTGGCGGGCCGAAAGTTTCACCGGCGTCTCCACGTTCACCTTCGCCAGGTGGTCGCCGCGCTGCCCGTGCTCCAGCGAGGGGAACCCCTTGTGGCGGAAGGGGAAGACCTTGCCGGACTGGGTACCCGGGGGGATCCTCAGGGACACCTTGCCGTCCAGGGTGGGCACCTCCAGCTCCGTGCCCAGGGCCGCCTGGACCATGGTGAGGGGGATCTCGCAAAGCACGTCGTTGTCCTGGCGCCGGAAAAGCTCGTGCGGCCGCACCTCCACCACCACGTAGAGGTCCCCGGGCCGCCCCCCCTGGGCGCCGGCGTCGCCTTCACCCCGAACCCGGATCTGGTTGCCGCTGTCCACGCCTCCCGGGATCTTCACCTTCACCTTCTTGGGTGAGCGCCGACGCCCCTCGCCGCGGCAGGCCGGGCAGGCCTGGTCCACCACCCAGCCCCTGCCGCCGCAACGGTTGCAGGTGCTGGCCACGGTGAAGAAGCCCTGGCTGTAATGCACCTGCCCGCGCCCCCGGCACTGGGGGCAGGTTTTGGGCTTGGTGCCCGGCTTGGCGCCGCTGCCGCCGCAGTCCTGGCATTCCTGCAGGGCCTGGTACTCCAGCAGGGCCTCCTTGCCGAAGGCAGATTCCTCGAAGCTGAGGGCGAGGTCGTAGCGCAGGTCCGAACCCCGGCCGCCCCGTTCGGACCTGGCGGAACCGCCCCCGAACATGTCGCCGAAAAGGTCCCCAAACATCTGGGCCAGGTCCGAAAACTCCGTCTGCTGCCAGCGCCCGCCCTCCGAGGAGGCGTGCCCGAAACGGTCGTAGCGCGCCCGCTTGTCCGGGTCGGAAAGCACCTCGTAGGCCTCGGCGCATTCCTTGAAGCGCTCCTCCATCTCCTTGCGTTCCTTGTCGCCGGCCCCGGGATGGCGGTCGGGATGGAACTGCGCCGCCTTCCTGCGGAAGGCCGACTTGACGGCGTCCGCGTCCGCGCCCCGGTCCAGGCCCAGCACTTCGTAATAGTCTCGCTTGCTCACGGCTTGCGGCTCACCTTCACCATGCTGGGACGGATCACCCTTCCGGCCAGCGTGTATCCCTTCTGGAGCTCCTCAAGGATGGAGCCCTCCTCGAACTCGGCGTGCTCCTCCTGGAGCAGCGCCTGGTGCTGGTGCGGGTCGAAAGGCTTGCCCACTTCGGCGGGAATGGGCTTCACCTGCATCTTTTCCAGGGCGGACCCGAACTGCTTCAGGGTCAGTTCCACGCCCTTCACCAGCTGGTCCAGGGTGGGGTCCTCGCCGCTCTGGCCCTGGTGCTTCTGGGCCGAGGCCAGGGCCCTTTCCAGGTTGTCCACCACGGGCAGGAAGAGCGAGACCGTGTCCTGGGCGGCGAAGGCCTTTTCGTCCCCGCGCTCCTTGGCCACCCGCTTGCGGTAGTTGTCCATTTCAGCCAGGGACCTCAGGTAGCGGTCGTTCAGCTCGTCGAAGCGCGCCTGCAGCTGGGCCAGGGGGGATTCGTCCCCGCCCGCCGGGGCCGCCCCGTCCTCCTGGGGCGGCTGGCCCTGGGGTGGGGCGGTTTCGATCGGGTCGTTGGTGGTTTCTTCCGCCATCAGTTCCTGCCTCCTGGATGTTCCTGAAAACCGCGGCAGGCGGGTCCTGGACCCCGCCGCGGGACGGCCCCAAGCCGGGGCCGGGCACAGGTTTTTATTTTAATGGGATTCGGCGGCGGCCTCAAGGGCCAAGCGAAGGCCGCCGAGGGACCGGCTCCCCGCTACAGCGGGAACCGGTAGTCGCTCCGGTAGACCCGGAAGTCGAGGTCCGGGAAGAGGTTGTCGCGCGCCTCCAGGTCGGCCAGGACGGGCGCGTCCACCTTCCCTTCCTTGGCCATGTCGTAGAGCCGGTTGAAGCGGGTGACGTGCTGTTTGGTGCGCTTCACCGCGTAGTCCACCATGGTCCCCGTCTTCATGATGAAGGCCCAGTCCGAACTCTGCGCCAGCAGCACCTCGCGGGCCGCCTGGTTCAGCAGCCGGTGGCGCAGCGCGTCGGGATGGGGGTTGGCGTTGGCGAGCTCGATCATGCGCTCGGCGACCTTGTGCAGGTGCCGGTAGATCCAGTCGTTGCTGCCCTCCAGCCAGACCTCGGCGTAGCCCTTGTAGCCCCACGAGGACATCGACGGCGTGCTGATCTGGGTCTTGGGATGCCTCTCCAGGTATTCCCAGGGGGTGACGGCCTGGATGCGCTGCTGGTCGAAATGCAGCTTGCGGAAGAGGAAGTCCAGGAACATGGGGCCTTCATACCACCAGTGGCCGTAGAGTTCGGCGTCGTAGGGCGAGACCACCAGGGGCGGCCGCCCCTCCATCAGCCCGGAAAGGTATTCCAGCTGCTTCTCCCGGTTGAACAGGAAGTTCCCGGCGTGGATGGCGGCCTTTTCACGGGCCCGCCCCGGATCGTAGGGCTCCTTGTGGTCGGTCTTGCCGGTGATGCGGTGGTACTTCACGCCGGTCATCTTGCGCATGCCGCTTTCGTGGATGTAGGGACGGATGTAGTCGAAATCCAGGTCATAGCCCACGTCGCGGTAGAAGTCGCGGTACTCCCAGTCCCCGGGATACCCCTCCTCGGCGCTCCACACCTGGCGCGAGGACTCCTGGTCCCTGGCGAAGGAGGCCACCCCGCTGGGGGTGAGCACGGGCGCGTAGACCCCGTAGCGCGGGCGCGGATGCCCCAGCAGCAGGCCGTGGGTGTCGACGAAGAAAAAGTGGATGCCGGCCTCCTTGAGGATGGCCTCGCTTCCCGGCGCGTAGCCGCACTCGGCCAGCCAGATGCCCCGGGCCGGCCGGCCCAGGTGCCGGCGGTGGAAGTCGGCGGCCACGAAGACCTGGGCCCGCATGGCCTCGCGGTGGACCATCAGCGGGAGGAAGCCGTGGGTGGCCCCGCAGGTGAGGATCTCCAGCTTGCCCATGTCCTGGAACTTCTTGAAGCCCAGCACCAGGTTTCCGCCGTAGCGCGCGCTGAAGAGGTCGCGGGCGGCCCGGAACTTGTCCAGGTACATCAGGGCGGTCTGGTGATAGGGTTCGCTGAAGCGGGTTCTCTGCTCCTCCTTTTCGGCCAGCTCGATCAGCCGGTCCAGGTGGCGCTGGTAGCGCCTCACCAGAAGCGGATCGGTCAGCATCCCGATCAAGGGTGGGGTCAGGGACATGGTCAGGCGGAAGTCCGCCCCGTCCCGCACCAGCCCCTCCATCATGGTCAGCAGCGGGATGTAGGTTTCGGTCACCGCCTCGTAGAACCAGTCCTCCTCCAGGAAATTCTCGTATTCCGGGTGCCGGACATAGGGCAGGTGGGCGTGCAGGACCAACGAAAGGTATCCGAGCGGTTGCGAGCTCATGAGGGCGCCGCGAGTGAGGGAATGGGCGGTAAGGGTGTCCCCCGGCCGCTCCGGGGGAGGGCACGGACGGTCAGCGGGTCTCCTTGCGCACCACCGGGGTGATCGCGCGCGTCTCCACCCGGTCGGCGCTGGTGGCCCTGACCTCCAGGTTCTGCTCCCCGTCCGGAAGGGCGAACCGCAGGCTGAAGGTTCCGTCCGGCCTCAGGGCCACCTCCTTGCCGGCCACCGTCAGCCGGGCGTCCGGCTGGGTGCCGCCGTAGAGGATCAGCTCGGTCTCGCACCAGAGGAAGAATTCCCGCTCCTTGCCCGGCAGGGGCCTTCCCCAGGGGGCCTGGGGGCTGCTGCCCCCGGCCGGGGACGTGGGGAACACCCCCTCCTTGGTCAGGCCCATCTTGGCAAGCTGCTCGGAACTGCGTCCCAGGGTCGACCCCAGCCCGGCCACGGAAAGCCGGTAGATCTCCTGGAGAAGCTCGGGACTGAAGATGCCCCAGTCCTCGCCCCAGTCCAGGCTGGGTTCGGCCCGGGGCGTCCGCACCACGTTGGAGCGCAGCAGGGCCAGGAAATGCCCCTGCTCGTCCAGGAAGCCCAGATCCACCAGGTACTCCCGGTTGGGCTCCCACACGTTGAGGTAGCAGTTGGGCGATTCAAAGGGGATGTCCTGGTCCTTGAAGAAGTGGGCGTTGCTTCCGTTGAAGTCCACCCCCGTGACGTCGTAGAGGCGCAGGACGCCGCGCAAAAAGCGCCCCTGCTGCATCTGTTCCATGCCTTGCCGGATCTTGCCGCGCGAGATTTCCCAGTAGCAGAACACCCACCAGGGGTCCCTCACCATCAGCACGATGCGTTCGTCCCCGTACCCCTGGGGAAGCTCGATGGCCTCCTCCGGCGCGGAGGAAGGCTGGGATGCCGGCTGGCTCTGGGAAAACGACACCGCCGGCGCGGGCCTTTCCACGGCCGGGGCCTGGGGCCGCGCGGAAACCGCGGCCGCGGGCGCTTTCACGGGCGCGGCGGAGGCGGCCCTGGGGACGGGCCTGGTGGCCACCTTTTTGGCGGCGGCGGGCCTGGCAACCGGCTCCTTGGCCGCTTTTTTGGCGGCGCGGGCCGCGGACGGGGCGGGCTTGGCGGGCTCCTTGGCGGCAGCCGGCCTGGCCTTTTTGGGCGCCGGGCTTTTCTTCGCCTTCGCCTCCGTGGAAGCTTTTTTGGTTGGTTTCAATGCCATGGCCATTGCCTCAAAAATTCGGTGAAGCCCGCCGAGTTCCGCCTTTGGGGACGAGCGCGATAAAAAAAGAAAAGCCAAGTCACGCAGCAAGGCCGGAA
>JAJYGY010000112.1 GCA_021790555.1 bacterium | reverse complement strand
GCAGGCTGGCCTCGCTGGCCCGGCCCGTGCCGGCGATGTCGAAGGCCGTGCCGTGGTCGACCGAGGTGCGGATCACCGGCAGCCCCAGGCTGACGTTGACCCCGCTGTCGAAGGCCAGCAGCTTCAGCGGGATGAGCCCCTGGTCGTGGTACAGGCACACCACCGCGTCGTAGGCCCCGCGCAGGGCCTTGACGAACACCGTGTCCGCGGGAAAGGGGCCCTCCAGGCGGAAGCCGCGCTCCTTGCGGAAGGCGGCCACCAGGGGCCGCAGCACCCGGGCCTCCTCGCGGCCGAAGGCGCCGGCCTCCCCGGCGTGGGGGTTCAGGGCCGCCAGGGCGAGCCTGGGCCGGGGGATGCCGAAGGTCTCGGCCATGCCCCGGCCGGCCAGGCGGATGGCGTGCCTCAGCGGGCCGGCCTTGGTTTGCGCGATGGCCGCCGCCAGGCTGACGTGGCGGGTGGCCAGGAAGACCGTCAGGCCCCCGCCCGTCAGCACCATGCCCACGTCCTGGGGCCGCCGGCCGGCCAGGTGGGCCAGCATTTCCGTGTGGCCGGGAAAGGGTTCCCCGGCCATCTTGAGGGCTTCCTTGGAGATGGGGGCCGTCACCAGGGCCCGGGCAGCGCCGGAAAGGGCCAGGCCCGCGGCCAGGCGCACGCTCTGGGCCGCCACGGCCCCGGACCGCGCCGAGGGCCGGCGCGCCGGCCAGGAAGCCGGGGCCACCTCGCGCCATTCCAGCCCGCGCAGGCCCGCGCGCAGGGCCCCGGGCACGCTTTCCGGGCGGCCCACCAGCACGAAACCGGCCCTGCGGCGCAGGCCCGGCAGCGCCAGGGTTTTGGCGGCGACTTCCGGCCCGATCCCGGCCGGGTCGCCCAGGGACACGGCGATGAGGGGTGTTTCAGCGGGCATGGCTTCCCCAAGGGGTGGGAAAGCGTTGATTATGAATCCCGGGGCCCGGGATTGGCAAGGGGTTCGCGGGGGTGGAACGGATGGAAGCGGGGGTCAGGAGAACTTCATCGTGTACAGCATCAGGTACACGACCACGCCCGTGACGGAGACGTACATCCAGATGGGCCAGGCCCAGCGGGCCAGGGCCTTGTGGCGGGAGAATTTCCCCTGGAAGGCCCAGGTGAGCAGCAGCACCGCGAAGACGGGGACGGAAAGCGCCAGGACGACGTGGGTGATCAGGATGGTGAAATAGACCGGGCGGATCCAGCCCTGGCCCAGGAAGTGCACGTCCCCGACCTTGGCGTGGTAGGCCAGGTAGGACACCAGGAACACGGCCGAAAAGAGCGCCGCCAGGATCATGCTGGCGCGGTGCCTGCCCCTGTCGCCCCTGCGGATGAACCAGTAGCCCGCCCCCAGGCAGACCGCGCTGGCCCCGTTCATGCAGGCGTTGAAGGTGGGCCAGGCCAGGTTCATGCGCTTCCCTTCCCCAGAAGTTCCAGCACCGCGGCCTTCAGCTTGCCCGCGGTGTCCTCCGACATGCCGTCAAAGTATCCCCGGATGTGGCCCCGGCCGTCCACCAGAATCAGGCGGGAACTGTGCAGCGCGTCGGCCTCCATTTGAGCCTTGGTCATGGACATGCCCTTCATGCCGTCCATGCCGTCCCCCACGAGGTCGGGCGGAAGCTTGAAGCCCTTCTGGGCCAGGTTCTTGATCTCGGATTCCCTGCCGGTGAGGAAAACCCAGTTGGAAAGGTCCGCCCCCACCTGGGAGGCGTACTGGGAAAGCTTCCGGGGGGTGTCGTTCGAGGGGTCGACGCTGATGGAGACGAGTTCGAAGCCGGGCCGGCCGGCGAGCATCTTCTGCAGGCGCCGCATGTCCATGGCCAGCAGGGGGCAGCTTCCCTTGCAGGACGTGTAGATGAGGGCCGCCACCCAGACCTTGCCCTTCAGGGAACCCGAATCAAAGGGCTTTCCGGCCTGGTCGACCAGCTTGAAGGAGGGGGCGGCGCCCAGCTGCCCCAGGGGAGGGGCCGGGGGGCTCAAGGAAAAACTTCCGCTCATCCAGGCCCAGGCCGTCAGGGCCACCAGGGCCGACAGGCACACCGCGGCGCCCGCCGTCAGCAGCATCGCCTTGGGGTTTGCCTGACGGGCCGATTCCCCGTGTGTTTCCATGGCCGCACCTCCTTCCACTCAGGCCTTGGTGGGGGCAGACTCCTGCCGACCGCTTCCTTGCGGCGGCATGGCGGCCTCCCTGCGGGCCTCGCGAACCAGGTAGAACACCAGGAACCCCACCATGCCGAAGAAGACGGCCAGCAGGACCAGGATGCTGTAGTAGACGCCCACGCCGAAACCGCGGCCGGCGGGCGAATTGGTGAGGCCGGCCGTGCAGAAGGGGCAGGCCAGGCAGGCCGAGGAGAGCGCCCAGAGGGAGGGCGCCAGGATCTTGGCGGTTTTCATGGAGGCCTCCGAGACTACTGGCCCACCGCGGCGTCGGCCAGGCCGTGCATCACCTGCGCCACCTGGTGCGACACCGAATAGGTGCCCAGAAAGACGAAATCGGTCAGGGTCACCATCACCGCGATGGTGAAGAGGCAGGCGCAGAACAGGAAGACCCCCTTGCTCAAGCGGTCCTCGTGGCGCATGCCCATCATGAAGAACAGGCCCAGCGACCCCTGCACCGCCGCGATGACCAGGGCCACGGCGATGTTCACCGCGTGCGGGCCCAGGTGCACGTAGGAGAAGGCGAAGGTGAGGATGGTCAGCAGCAGGAGCACGTTGTAGACGACATAGTACCCGCCCCAGCACATTTCGGGATGTTTTTCGTCGCTCAAGGCAGCCTCCTTTTAGAGAAGGTAGAGGGCGGGATAGAGGAAGATCCACACCAGGTCCACGAAGTGCCAGTACAGGCCCATCATCTCGATGGGGTCGTTGTAGGTCTCGTTGAAGTCGCCCCGACGGGCCCGGAACCAGAGCACGCCCATCACCACCAGCCCGGCGATGACGTGCAGGGCGTGGAAGCCCGTGAACAGGAAGTAGAAGGCGTGGAAGATGTCGGTGCTGGGGTAGATGCCCTCGGAGAAGTGCTGGGCGTACTCCACGCCCTTGACGCAGAGGAACACCACGCCCAGGATCCAGGTCAGGCCCATCCAGTTGACCAGCCCCTTGCGGTCCCCCTTCTTGCTGGCCAGCACGGCCAGGGCCATGGTGAAGGAACTGGTGATGAGGATGACGGTGTTGAGGGTTCCCAGGGCCTTGTTGAGCGGCTGCACGATGCTGCCCGCGCTGGCCGAGCGGATGACGATGTAGGCCGCGAAGAAGCCCGTGAAGAACATCACCTCGGAGCCCAGGAAGAGCCACATCCCGAACCGGCGCATGTCCGCGCGCTTGCGGTGGAAGGCGGCTTCCGTGGCGTTGGCTGTCATTTCCATGGGGGTTCCCTTCTTTCAGTGCGGGTGATGGATCTCAGTGCTTGGCCGGGGTCATGCCCGGCACGGGCGGGGTGGACTGGGAGATCCAGTCCTTGTCACCGGCCTCCTCGCTGCTGTACTCGTAGGGGCCGCGGTAGACCACCGGCGGCACGTCGAAGTTGTAGTAGGGCACCGGCGAGGGCAGGGTCCATTCCAGGGTGTTGCCCTGCCAGGGGTTCTCGGTCGCCTTCTTGCCGTAGAACATGCTGTGGAAGAAGTTGAAGACGAAGATCAGCTGGGAAAGGCCCAGGTAATAGGCCGACCAGGTGATGAACACGTTCAGCCCGGCCAGCGAATTGAGGAACTCGTAGTCCGTCGAGGTGGCCAGGCGCCGCATGTGCCCGGCCTCGCCCAGGAAGTGCATGGGGAAGAAGGTAAGGTTGAAGAACACCAAGGTGAGCAGCCAGTGCAGCTTGGCCAGTGGCTCGTTCATCATCCGGCCGAAGAACTTGGGGAACCAGAACGAGATGCCCCCGAACACGGCGAAGATGGTGGCCCCGAAAACGATGTAGTGGAAGTGGGCGATGATGTAGTAGGTGTCGTGCAGGTAGATGTCGGCGGGCGTGGAGGCCATGAAGATGCCCGAAAGCCCGCCGATGATGAACATGGAGATGAAGCCCAGGGCGAAGAGCATGGGGCTGTCGAAGCGGATGTTGCCGCCCCACAGGGTGCCCAGCCAGTTGAAGACCTTCACGCCGGAAGGCAGGGCGATGAAGATGGTGGAGACCATGAAGGCCATGCCCAGCATGGGGTTCATGCCGGAGACGAACATGTGGTGGCCCCAGACGATGAAGCCCAGGCCCATGATGGAGGCCAGCGAGATCACCATGGCCTTGTAGCCGAAGACGGGCTTGCGGCTGAAGGTGGTGAGGATCTCGGAGGCGATGCCCATGGTGGGGAGGATGAGGATGTACACCGCCGGGTGGGCGTAGAACCAGAAGATATGCTGCCACAGCAGCGGATAGCCGCCCCCGGAATTGGCCGCCGCCGCCCCCCCCACCATCAGGCCGGAGGGCAGGAAGAAGCTGGTGTGGAAGACCCGGTCGAAGATCAGCATGGAGGCGCCGGCGGCCAGCATGGGCGTGGCCAGGCACTGGAACACGGCCGTGATGAACTGGGCCCAGGTCAGCAGGGGCAGGCGGCCCCAGGTCATGCCCGGGGCGCGCAGCTTGGCGATGGTCACCAGGAAGTTGACCCCTCCCAGGATGGAGGAGAAGCCCGCCAGGTAGATGGCCACCAGCACCAGGGTCAGGCCCAGGGAGCTGGGCGAGGCCCCGGCGATGTCCGACAGGGGCGGGTAGTTGGTCCAGCCGGCCGCGGCCGCGCCCTTGTCCACGAAGAAGGAAAGCAGCATGGGCACGCTGGCCGCGGCGTAAAGCCAGTAGGAGAGGGCGTTGAGCATGGGGAAGGAGACGTCCTCCGCCCCGATGTGCAGGGGGATGAGGAAGTTGCCGAACCCGCCCACGATCAGGGGGATGACGACGAAGAAGATCATCACCAGGCCGTGCATGGCGCCCAGTTCCAGGTAGCCTTCGGGCGTGATGGCCCCGTTGTTGCCGAAGAAGAACATGCCCTTGAGCCAGTGGCCGATGAAGGGCACCGGGACGAAGGGATAGGCGATCTGCCAGCGCAGCAGCATGGCCAGCCCGCCGCCCAGCAGCATGAAGCACAGCGAGGTGATGAGGTACTGCTTGCCCACCACCTTGTGGTCGTAGGACCACACGTAGCGCCTGAAGAAGCTGGTCGGCTGGGGGTGGTGGTGCCCGCCTCCCCCCGCGTGGGGGGCCTCGGCCGTGGTGCCGCTGATGGTCTGTTCGCTCATGGTTTCGCCGCCTCGCTCAAGGGTTCGGTTTGTTGAATTCAGGATGCTGGGAATCCCACGCCTCGTTCCACTTCTGGCGGAAGGTGGGGCCCAGGTCCGGCGCGGTCTTCAGCCAGTTGTCGAAGTCGGCCTGGGTCTGCACGACCACGTGCCCCTCCATGGCGAAGTGCCCGGGCCCGCAGAGCTGGGCGCAGGCGATCTCGTAGGGGTGCGCCACGTAGGCCGCCTGGTCGGGCGGCAGCTGGGTGATCTTGCCGTCCAGCTCCACCGGGACCTGCTTGATCCCTGCGCTGGGGGCGTAGCTGTAGTCCCTCAGCCCGTCCGGGTTGACCACCGGGTCCTTCAGGTCGAAGCCGTCCAGCGCCACCTTCATGCCGTTGTACTGGTCCAGGGTCACCAGCTCGGGCTTCTGGGTGGCCAGGTTCCAGACGCCCATGCGGTCGACGTCGAACCACACCTTGGTCAGCAGGCCCGGGACCGCGTCCTGCTTCACGCGGGCGTAGGGAAAGAAGAAGCTGTGGATGACGTCCTTGGAGGAGATCTTCAGGATGACCGTGCGGTCCACGGGGATGTGGAGCTCGTTGACGGTCATGACGTCGTCGGGCGTCCCGAAGACCCCGTCCGGCCCGGGGTAGCGGAAGTTCCAGTCGAACTGCTCGGCCAGGCATTCCACCACCAGGTTGCTTTTCTCGGAGGGCTCGTCGATGCGCAGCTTGGTCCACAGGCTGGAGGAGAGGTACAGGATGTAGCCAAGGATGAGGGCCGGGATGATGGTCCACACGACCTCGGCCACGTTGTTCCCGTGCATGGACCAGGCCTTGCGGCCCTTGCGCTGGCGGAAGAAGAAGACGCAGAACAGCAGGGTGCCCTCGGTCAGCACGAACAGGGCCACCACGATGCCGAAGATGGTGAGGTAGAGGTGGTCGATCTGCCGGCCGCTCTGGGTGCAGACCGGCGGAAGGAAGCCGAATCCCTCGGCCCCGGCGAGGCCGGGCAAGAGGGCGAACACACTGGCGGCGCAGAATCTTAAAAACCTTTTTGACATAGGGCTCCCGTTCTCCCGGAGGCTGTTTGAAATATGGAACTCACCTTGTTTTGTCGAAAACCATCAGCACCTGCAGCAGCGGCAGGTAGGTCACCGAGGCCAGCAGGACCCGCCGCGCGCTCAGGCGCCCCACCCCGGCCGCGAAAAGGGACACCGAAAGGCTGAAGGCCAGACCCAGGGCCAGCGCTCCGGCGAAATAGGAGACCCCGGTCAGCCCCAGCACCGTGGGCATCAGGCTGGCAGGGATCAGGGCCAGGCTGTAGAGGATCATCTGCGAACCCGCCCCCCCGGCCCAGTTGCCCAGGGGAACCATCTTGAAGCCCGCCCTTTCATAGTCGTCCCGGTGCATCAGGGCGATGGAGAGGAAATGCGGGATCTGCCAGAAGAACACGATCCAGAACAGCACCCAGGCCTGCGGGGGCAGGGTTCCCGTGGCCGCGGCCCAGCCCATCACGGGAGGCAGCGCCCCGGGGACGGCGCCGGCCAGCACCGAAAGCGAACTGAGGCGCTTCATGGGGGTGTAGATGAACACGTAGCTGACCCAGGTGGCCAGGCCCAGCCAGGCCGCCGCGGGATGGACCAGCAGCGCCATCTCCGCCAGGCCCAGGACCGAGGCCGCCAGGCCGAAGACCAGCGCCTGGGAGGGCGTCAGCCTTCCCGAGGGAAGCGGCCGGTTGCGGGTCCGCCGCATGCGGGCGTCCTGCTCCACCTCCATCCACATGTTCAGGGCCGCCGCGCCGCCGGAAAGCAGCGAGGTCGCCAGCAGGGTGTTGAGGAAAAGGGGCAGGTCGAATCCGCCCTTGCGCCCCATCTCGAAACCCACCAGGGTGCTCACCAGCACCAGGAAGTTGAGGCGCGGCTTGGTCAGCTCCAGGTAGTCGCGCGCCGAGGCCCGCGGCCGGGCCGGCCTTTCCCCGGGGGCCGCCCACGCGCCGCCGGCCCGGTTTTCCGGCATTCCGCTCATGAGGCCGCCTCCGCGGGTTTCAGGGCCGGGACCGGGCGCGCCTCCACCGCCGGCGAGACGGCCGCCAGCATCTGGAAGCCCCTCAGGGCCAGCACCAGGCTGGTGCCCAGCAGGAAGGCTCCTCCGGCCACGTGCAGGGCGGCCACCTCCGGCTGGATGCCGGTGGCCAGGGTGGCGATGCCCAGGGCCACCTGGACCACCAGGGCCCCCAGGAGCAGCAGGGCCGGGTTGCGCAGGTAGGGGACGGACCGGTATTTGGCCAGCAGCCGGCCCGCCGTGGCCAGGCAAAGCGCCGTCACCGTGGCCGCCCCCAGCAGGGTGTGGGCCACGTTGAGCAGCACCATCTTCTTCACCTCCCAGGCCAGGGGCTGGTCCATGGGCACGATCCAGTAGGGGAAATGCAGCGCCGCGCCCAGGTGGCGCATGGTGGCGCCGACCACGATCTGGGCGTAGACCGCCGCCACCAGGGCCAGCAGCAGGCCCCGGCTGGCCCTGTCCTTCGCCAGCGGCTCGCCGCCCCGGTGCTTCTCCCAGGAAGACGAGGTGAAGTGGGCCAGGGCCACCACCGTGGCGAAAAAGGCCTGCGCCAGGCTGGCGTGAGCGATCACCACCGGGTCAGGAAGCCGCAGCAGCACGGTCAGCCCTCCCAGCAGGGCCTGCACCAGCACGGCCAGGAAGGCCGCCAGGGCCAGCCAGCGCACCAGCTTCTCCTTGCGGCCGAGCCAGACCCACAACAGGGCCCCCAGGGTCATCAGCGACACGACGCCGGCGATGACCCGGTGCCCGTGTTCATAAAAAACCCCGGCCGTCATGGGCGGGAAAAACCGCCCGAAGGAAAGGGGCCAGTCGGGCACCGAAAGACCCGAGTCCGTGCCCACCACCATGGCCCCGGCGAAAACCAGGAAAAAAGTGCAGGCGGCCAGAAGTTTGGTGTAACGGCCTATCCAGTTTGGGTTCGACTTCATGACCCAGTCGTCCTTCCAAGCATCGGTCTTGATCTTGATTTAGATCAAACTTGATTTATATCAAAATTGGTCCCGAAAACACCGATTCCATCGGGACTTCACAACCCGGACGTTCCCCGGGGACTAGGCGCTGCGGAAAGAGGGGGAAGGCGGGTTCAAACCTACTACGCTTCCCTTCCCTTTCCGGTTTTCACCGCCCGGTCACTTCTTGGTGACCTTGTAGTCCTGGGACGTGGCCATCCAGCTGCTGGGCAGGTTCTCCTCCTCCGGGGTGCGCAGGGAGAGCACGTAGATGGTCAGGGCCTTGGCCAGGGTGGGGCTCAAATGGAAGTTGGGCATAACCGTGGGCGGCACGTGCAGGACCGGGTTTCCCGGGCTGACCGCGCGGGGGTTCATGAAGTGCTCGAAGATCCACTCGCGCTTGGTCTCCTCGCCCTTGACATGGGAGAAGTCGTGGGTGCTGATGAAACGCGCGTCGCTCTTGCTCCCCTCGCCGGTCAGGTCGGGGCCGATCTTGCCGCCCACGCCGTTGACCGAATGGCAGCCGATGCAGCCGTACTTGATGAACAGGGCATGCCCGGTCTGGACCCATTCCGTTCCCTTGGGAAGGTTGTTGGGGTCGTGGCAGCGCGTGCAGGAGGCCTCCACGTAGTCCCCGTCCAGCAGGGGGTAGTCCCAGTGGGGCACGTGGCCGTGGGCGTCGGGAAGGGTGGTGCCGAGGCCCTGGCCGTCGTGGCAGACCGTGCAGCCGAACTTGTTGGGGTTGTGGTACTTGCTGATGAAGCCGTCGGGGTCGGGGTGGGCCTTGTAGGGGTTCTCGGTGTAGGGGTTCTTGACGTCCACGTCCTCCATGCCCAGGTGGCAGGTGATGCAGCGGTCCGTCCGGTTGATCTTCTCCAGCCAGATCTGCTTGATGCCCACCGAATAATCCCGGCTCACCCCCCTGGCCTTTTCCATGGAGTAGAAGTGGTCCTGGTAGGCCAGCCAGTCCTTGTCGGCGTTCTGGATCACGCTGGCGACGAACAGGGCGAACACGATGCTGGACAGCGTGACGAAGGCGATTTTAAGTTTTGTCAGGTCCATGAATTCCCGCGCTCCTCTTTTATATATTGATGCTTCCCACCGGGGTCACCAGCTGCAGCACGTATTTGACGTTGAAAGCCAGCCGCAGGAACATCTTGATGGGAATGCTCAGCATGATCAGCAGCAGGAACATGATGACGGCGTAGCGCAGCCAGCCCTTCTGCTTCACCCATTTGGGGAAGAGCTTGACGGGCGCCAGCATGCCGATGGAGAAGTACAGCACCAGGCAGGCCAGGCCCGGCAGCACCGGGAAGCTCCAGGTGGGCGCGGGCGGCGGCGGGGCCACCAGCCAGTTCTGCCAGGGCCAGTACCATTGCCATGAAGGCCCGCGGCAGACCGAACCGATGAGGATGAGGATGAACCACATCAGCAGCCCGATGCTGACCACCCAGAATTCAAGTTCCCTTCCCTTGTAGCTGTAGTAGCCCTGCTGCTTGGGGTTGGAGTCGACGTAGGGCAGCACCAGCAGGACCACGATGATAAGCCCGGGAAGCAGCACCCCCGCGATCCAGGGGTCGAAATAGACCAGCAGCTCCTGCAGCCCCAGGAAGTACCAGGGGGCCCGCTCGGGGTTGGGGGTGAGGGTGGGGTTGGCCAGCTCTTCCAGGGGCGCGTTCATCATCAGGGCCCACACCCACATCACGATGACGGTTCCCAGGGCCAGCACC
>JAJYGY010000027.1 GCA_021790555.1 bacterium | reverse complement strand
GATGCTTCCCCAGGGACAGGGGCTGGACGACGCCGTGGTGCGCAAGTTCGGCGGCCAGGACACCATCTCCAAGACCCAGTACCTCTCCGTGGTCCTGCGCGACCCCAGCCTGACCCTGCCGGCCGGCAAGGGCCAGGAAATGAAGCTGGACCTTTTCGGCGGGCCCCAGGACTACAGCCTGCTGCGTTCCTTCCACAACAACATGGAGGCGGTGGTGGACTTCGGCTTCTTCCGGCCGCTGGCCATCGCCATGCTCTACGTGCTGACCTGGTTCCACGCCCTGGCCCCCAACTGGGGCTGGGACATCATCCTGCTGACCCTGCTGACCCGCGTGGCCACCTGGTACCCGACCCACAAGAGCCAGACCTCGATGCGCCACATGCAGAAGGCCATGGCCCAGATGAAGCCGCGCCTGGAGACCCTCAAGAAGCTCTACAAGGACGACCCCTCCAAGCTCAACTCCGAAACCATGAACCTCTACAAGGAGTACGGGGTCAACCCCCTGGGGGGATGCCTTCCCATGCTGGTGCAGCTTCCCATCATCTACGCGCTTTATGAGGCGCTCAACGCGGCCTTCGTGCTGCGCGGGGCGCCCTTCCTGTGGCACTGGACTGACCTGACGGCGCCGGAGCCCTTCCCCTACCTGCTTTGCCTGGCCATGGGGGCCAGCATGTACATCCAGCAGGCGATCACGCCCATGCCCCCGACCTCGGACGAGATGGCCAGCCAGCAGAAGATCATGAAGTACGTGATGCCGGTGATGTTGACGGGCATGGCCATCTGGTTCCACTGGCCGGTGGGCCTGATGCTGTACTGGGCCGTGTCCAACATGCTGGCCATCGTCCAGCAGGTCTACATCAACCGGACCATCCAGTAGGAGGCGGGAGACATGGCGGATTACCTTGAAAAGGAAGGCCCCTCGGTGGAGGAGGCGGTGGACAGCGCGCTGATGGCCCTGGGGCTCGGCCGGGACGAGGCCCAGGTGCAGGTGCTGGGCGTGGCCAAGTCGGGGCGGGCCAAGGTGAGGGTCGCCCGGCTGGGCGTGGAGCTGCCCCCGGTGGAGGCCTCCGACCAGCCCGTCCCGCTGGACCCGGTCTATGTCAAGCCGGCGGGCCAGCCGTTCCGCGAGAGGATCCCGGCGCGCTACGCCAGCGACGGGGAGCTGGAGGCCCTGAAGGCCAAGCTGGAGGAGATGCTCGGACTGATGCAGAGGCCTTCCCAGGTGGAGACGGTGGAACGCCTGGGGTTCAAGGTGCTCAACATCCGGGGCGAGCACGAGGCCGTGCTCATCGGCAAGCGCGGGTCGGGCCTGCAGGCCATCCAGGTGCTGGCCACCGAGTTCGCCAACAAGGGGCTGCGCGGCGAAAAGGTGCAGGTGCAGGTGGACGTGGCCGGCTACCGCGCGCGGCAGGAGGACAAGCTGATGGCCGATGCCCTGAGTCTGGCGGACCAGGCCCTTTCCGAGGGGCGCCAGCTCGCCACCGGCCCGCTGACGGCCGCGGACCGGCGGGTGGTGCACCTGGCCCTGAAGGACCGCGCGGACGTCGAGACGTTTTCCGTGGGAGAGGGCGAATTCAAACGGGTGGTGATCCAGAAGAAGGAATAGCGGCGCCGGCTCGCAGGGCGCGCAAGGCTGGTGTGGAGGGGCCCCGTTTTAGTCCGCGGGGCCTTTTTGTTTTGGGGCGGCGGGGGCGGGCATGGCCGGACCGAAAAAGTGGAGGCTTCTGGACAGCAGGGTGGTTTACGACGCCCCGCGCTGGCTGCGCCTCAGGAAGGACCGCTGCCGCCTGCCGGGCGGCCTTGAGATCGACGATTATTTCGTCCTGGAGGTGCCGGACTACTGCATGCTGGTGCCCGTGCTGGACGACGGGCGCCTGGTGATGACGCGCGAGTACAAGCACGCCGTGGGCCGCGTCACCCTGCAGCTTCCGGCCGGCCTGGTGGATTCCAGGGACAGAAGCCCCCGCCAGGCCGCCCTGCGGGAACTGGAGGAGGAGACCGGATACCGGCCGGGAAGGCTTGAGAAGCTGGGGTCCTTTTACACCGTCCCGGGCCGCCTGGCAAACCGCATGCACCTTTTCCTGGCCACCAGCCTGCGCTTCACCGGACGGCGGCACTGGGACCAAACCGAGCAGATTGAAACCGTCCTGGCGCCGCCGGCGCGGTGCCTGGAATGGATCCGTCGCGGCGGAATCAAGGACCAGGCGTCCACCCTGGGGATCCTTCTCGCGGCGGACCGCCTGGCCCGGCGCGGGCCGCGCTGAAGGAACCTGTCGCCGACGCGGGAGCGCAGACCGATGATCTCGAACCGCGACCCTGAATCACGCTTTCCCGCCCTGCTCCACCTGGTCCTGGCCCTGGCCTTCCTGCCCCTGGTGGGGATGGCCCTGGCCTATTCCCTGCGCACCCCCTTCCGGCTGATCGACGACTATTCCGACTGGATGAACGTCCGCATCCTGGATTCCTGGGCGGGCTTCTGGGGCTGGCTGAAGTATTCCTTCTTCTCCACCCAGGGGCTGCGCTACCGGCCCTTCTTCTACCTGTACCAGGGCCTGGCCTGGAAGCTGTTCGGGCCCCGCCCGGCCCTTCTCCACGCGGCCCGGTGGATCTTCAAGTTCGGCGCGGCCTGGTATTTCTACCGCTGCCTTCGCCTGTGGCTGGGAGCCCGGCGGGGCTGGCTGTGGCTGGCCTTCTGGCCTTTCGCCTTCCTCTTTTTCCTATTCCCCAACAATCCCGAGGCGCGGCTGTCGCCCCAGGAGCTTTTCACCATCTTTTTCCTGGCCCTGGTCAACTGGCAGGCCGCCCGGCTCCTGAAGCGGACTCAGGGGGACCTTTCGCGGGCCGGCCTGGCCGAGCTCGCCGGCCTGCTGCCCGCCTTCCTGGCCCTGTGCCTGTTCAAGGAGAACAACTTCTTCGCTTCGGCCATGCTGATGGGCTTCCTGGGATTCGGCCTGCGGCGGCGCGGTTTGGTGCGCGCCGGCCTGGTGCTGCTTCCTTTCGGGTTGGTCCAGGCCTACACCATGTTCCGGGTCTGGTGCGCCGACCAGGGGGTGCATTACGCCGTGGTGCATCCCACCTTCACCAGCGTGCTCCACGACCTTGCCCAGGCCCTCTGGCTGATGGCTCCCTTTTGCCAGGGCTTCGCCGCCGGGGCCTGGACCACGGCCCTGGTCCTCCTCGCGCTGCTGGGGCTGGGACTGGCGTTCGCCGGTCCGGCCGGCGGGGCCCTGGGGCTTGAAGCCGGCTTCATGCCCTTTTACTGGATGGTGTGGCTGGAATTCTGGGGCCTGTTCGCCAGCCAGGGCTTCGCCTGGTCGGTGGTGCTGCGCTACCTGGCGCCGCAGGTTTTCCTGCTGGCCTGCCTGGTGGGCCTCACGCTGGTCCTGGCGGCGGCCCGTTTTGCGGGCTTCCCGGCCTTCCGGCGCCTGGCGCTGGCGGGCGCGGCGGCCGGCTGCGTGTGGTTCGCCGGCTTCGAGGCCTTCAACTATGTGGACCAGTTCTACGTGCAGTACAACTCGGGCCTGGTGGAAAACCGGGCCCTGGGTTCGGTCGAATCCCTGTTGAAGGCCGGGCGGGGCGTGACCATTCCCTTCCGGGCGGACGACGAGCCGAGCGTCAAGATGGTGATTTATTTCCGGAAGTTTCTGCCGTATTTTTTCCACGAGGACCTGCCCCTCTCCACGTCCATGCCCCCGCGCACGCCCTTCTGCCTGGACACCGGGCAGGCCCCGCCCGGATGGAGCCGGGCGGCGGTGTTCAAGCGGGTGGACGACAGTCCCTGGCTGGCCGCCTGCCGGCGCCTGTCCGGGCTTTTCCAGGGAAAGCCGGCCCGGCGGGTCTGCTTCTGGACCGACCTGTCGGCGTATCCGGCCGCCGAGTTTCCGGCTTGGTACCTCTGGGAAAGGCCCGCGGCCGACCCCCCGTCCGGACGCGCGGACGCGGGCTGACGGGGCGGCGCCATCCGGCTTTGGGAGTCTTCCTTGTTTGACGACATCATCGCGGCCATCGCCACGCCACCGGGCGAGGGCGGCATCGGCATCATACGCGTCTCGGGCCGGGGCAGCGTGGCCCTGGTGTCGCGGTTTTTCCGTTGCGCGGGAAGCCTGGCGGGGCGGCCTCCGGGCACCCTGGCCGCGGGCACCTGGGCCGACCCCTGCGACGGAAGGGTGCTGGACGAGCTTCTGGCCGTGCGATTCGAGGCGCCCCACGGGTACACGGGGGAGGAGGCCGTGGAGGTCCACGCCCACGGGGGCCGGTTCCACCTGCGCAGCCTGCTTCAGCAGCTTCTGGGCGCGGGCGCGCGTCCGGCTTCGCCCGGCGAGTTCACCCGGCGGGCCTTCCTGAACGGGCGGCTGGACCTGACCCAGGCCGAGGCGGTGGCCGACCTGATCGGGGCGCGCGCCGCGCTTTCGCGCGACGCCGCCGCGCGGCAGCTGGCCGGGGGCCTTTTCGAAAAGGTGGAGGCCTGGCGCCGCCAGGTGGTCGCCCTGGCCGCCGAGGCCGAGGCGGCCTGCGACTTTCCCGAGGAGGAGGACCAGCTTCAGCCCCGGCAGGGGCTTGGGGAAAAGGTCGGCGCGCTGCGCGCGGGCATGGGGGCCCTGCTGGAAAAGGCCCGCACGGGCAGGCTGGTGCGCGAGGGGATGAAGGTGGTGCTTTGCGGGCGCCCCAACGTGGGGAAATCGTCGCTGCTCAACGCCCTGCTGGGGAGTCCCCGCGCCATCGTCACAGAAATTCCCGGGACGACCAGGGACTTCCTCGAGGAGGGGTTCCAGGTGGAGGGCTTTCCGGTGAGGCTGGTGGACACCGCCGGCATCCGCGAAAGCCGGGACGAGGTGGAGGCCCAGGGCGTGGAGCGGTCGCGCGCCCAGCTCGACCAGGCCGACCTGGCCCTGCTGGTTCTGGACGGCTCCGCTCCCCTGGAGGCGGGGGACCGCGGGCTGATGGAAAGGGTGGCGGGGCCCAGGCTCCTGCTTGCCAACAAGGCGGACCTTCCGTCCGCCTGGTCGCTTGCCTCCCTGCCCGCCCCGGCGCTGGCCGTGTCGGCCCGGACCGGGGACGGCCTGGGGGAATTGCGGCGGGCGATCCTTGAAGCGGGCCTGGGCGCTGTGGCGGGCGACCCCGGCAAGGCGCTTTCCGAGGCCCTGCTGACCCAGGTCCGGCACGAGGAGGCCCTGCGGCGCGCAGATGCCGCGCTGGCCAGGGTTGAGGAAACCCTGGGCCGCGCGGACCTGGGCCCGGAATTTCTGGCCGGGGATCTTCGAGGCTGCCTGGACGCGCTGGGGGAGCTGGTGGGGGCGACTCCAAGGCAGGAGGTTCTGGACGCCATCTTCTCGAAGTTTTGCATCGGCAAGTGAGGGGCGCGAAGGCAAGGAAAAAATAGGGGTGAAATTCGCGCGCCGGGAAGGAAAGAAAAATATCCTTGCGGCCTGAAAGAAAAAATTTTATAAGGGGTCGAGGTCTTGGAGCAGAATTTCCATAAACGAGCTTAAAGTATTACATTAAGCCAAAGCTATGGAAAATGCTTTTTTAATAAGTGAAACACTATTTTTAATTGAAATTTAAGGCTTTTTCACCTTTTTAAGCCTTTTAAAAAAATCAATTGACACACAATATATTGTGTGTTATTAATACGCCCGCACTATTGATAGTGTTCACGCATCCTTATCCTATCCTCGATCAATGTTCCCCAGGCCAGGTTACCTGCTGGCCTTTTTTATCGTAAGTTTTTCTTCTGCCTGATCTACCGGCCTGTTCCATCTTCACCTCGTGGCAATACCCCAGCTTTGGAAAGCAGAGCGGCTTTCCTTCACCAAGCCATCTCGAGTCTGAACCGCCCGCTTTGGACCCCATGGGGAGAGGCGGCGGCGATCGACCCATCACGTATCCTGGCCCCGGAGGGGGCGAGGAAAGCCATCTCGACAGGAGGAGCTAGATGCAGCTTAAAAACACCCCAGAGAGCAAGTCCGCCGCCAAAACCCCCTCCAAGACCGGCTTGAGTGTGGAGCGCCGGTTCACCAAGGAGGGTGCCAGCGTCTGGGATACCGTGGTGTGGGAGAAGCGCACGGCCAACATCAGCAACGAAAACGGCGAGCTGATCTTCCAGCAGAAGGACGTGGAGATCCCGGCCGGCTGGTCCATGCTCGCCACCAACGTGGTGGTGTCCAAGTACTTCCGCGGCGCCATCGGCACCCCGGCCCGCGAGAACTCGGTCAGGCAGCTCATCGGCCGGGTGGTGAACACCTTCACCGACTGGGGCTGGAAGGGCCAGTATTTCGCCACCGAGGCCGACCGCGAGGCCTTCCGGGACGAGCTTTCCTACCTGCTTCTCCACCAGTACGTCTCCTTTAATTCCCCGGTGTGGTTCAACGTGGGCCTGGAGGCCAAGCCGCAGTGCTCGGCCTGCTTCATCAATTCGGTCGAGGACAAGATGGAAAGCATCCTGGACCTGGCCAAGACCGAGGGCATGCTGTTCAAGCACGGGTCGGGCACGGGCACCAACCTGTCTCCCCTGCGCTCCTCGCGCGAGCAGCTCTCCTCGGGCGGCATCGCCAGCGGCCCGGTCAGCTTCATGAAGGGCTACGACGCCTTCGCCGGGGTCATCAAGTCCGGCGGCAAGACCCGGCGCGCGGCCAAGATGGTCATCCTCAACGCCGACCATCCCGACGTGGTCGAATTCATCCGCTCGAAGGAGCTTGAGGAGAAGAAGGCCTGGGCCCTCATCGACGCCGGCTACGACGGCAGCTTCACCGGCGAGGCCTACGGCTCGGTCTTCTTCCAGAACAGCAACAATTCGGTGCGCGTCACCGACGAGTTCATGCGCGCCGTCATCGACGACAAGGAATGGAAGACCCGCGCCATCACCAGCGGGGCGGTCATGGACACCTACCGCGCCCGCGACCTGATGCGCATGATGGCCGAAAGCGCCTACATCTGCGGCGATCCGGGAATCCAGTACGACACCACGGTGAACGACTGGCATCCCTGCCCCAACACGGCCCGCATCAACGCCAGCAACCCCTGCAGCGAATACATGTTCCTCGACAACTCGGCCTGCAACCTTGCCAGCCTGAACCTGATGAAGTACCGCACGCCCGGCGGGGAGTTCGACGTCGAGACGTTCCGGCACGCCGTGGACCTGACCATCCTGGCCCAGGAGATCATCGTCGACTTCGCCAGCTATCCCACCGAAAAGATCGGCGTCAACAGCCACCGGTTCCGTCCCCTGGGGCTGGGCTACGCCAACCTGGGAAGCCTGCTGATGAGCCGCGGTCTGGCCTACGACAGCAAGGAGGGGCGCGCCCTGGCCGGCGCCGTGACGGCCCTGATGAGCGGAGAAGCCTACCGCCAGTCGGCCCTGGTGGCCAGGAACCACGGTCCTTTCGACGGCTATGAGGAGAACCGCGAGCCCTTCCTGCGGGTGATCAACAAGCACCGCGTGGCCGTCAACGACATCGATTCCACGTCGGTGCCGGAGGACCTGATGAAGGCCGCCCGGCAGTCGTGGGACGACTGCATCACCCTGGGGAGCGCCTACGGGTTCAAGAACGCGCAGATCTCGGTCATCGCCCCCACCGGGACCATCGGCTTCATGATGGATTGCGACACCACCGGCATCGAGCCGGACATCGCCCTGGTGAAGTACAAGAAGCTGGTGGGCGGCGGCATGCTCAAGATCGTCAACAACACCGTGCCCGAGGCCCTCAAGCGCCTGGGCTACGGCGAGGACGCCATCAAGTCGGTCGTGCAGTACATCGACGAAAGCGAGACCATCGAAGGCGCGCCCCAGCTGCATGAAAAGCACCTGGGCGTCTTCGACTGCGCCTTCAAGCCCGTCAACGGCACCCGCTCCATCCACTGGATGGGGCACATCAAGATGATGGCCGCGGTGCAGCCCTTCATTTCCGGGGCCATCAGCAAGACGGTGAACATGCCCAACGACTGCACCGTGGACGACATCGTCACGGCCTACACCGAGGCCTGGAAGCTGGGCCTGAAGGCCCTGGCTGTGTACCGGGACGGCTCCAAGCGCAGCCAGCCCCTCAACACCTCCATCGACCAGCTGAAGGACACCACCGGCAAGAGCGGCGTGGCCGTCGCCTCCGGCAAGCCGGTGCGCCGCCGCCTGTCCGACGAGCGCAAGGCCCTCACCCACAAGTTCTCCATCGGCGGGCACGAGGGCTACATCACGGTGGGCCTGTACGAGGACGGCGCCCCGGGCGAGATCTTCATCACCATGGCCAAGGAGGGCTCGGTGGTGTCGGGCCTGGTGGACAGCGTGGCCACGCTCACTTCCATCGCCCTGCAGTACGGGGTGCCCCTGGAGGTGCTGTGCAACAAGTTCGGGCACACCCGCTTCGAGCCCAGCGGCTTCACCAACAATCCCCAGATTCCCATCGCCAAGTCCATCATGGACTACATCTTCCGCTGGCTGCAGATGCGTTTCCTGGCAGTGGAGCCGGTGGAAGGCGCCGACGAGGGCTCCAAGGACCTTCCCAGCACCGGGCTGGTGACGGAGATGAGGCAGCCCACCAGCAAGGCCCCGGCAATCGGCGCCGCGGTGTCGCACGAGAGCCACGTCTTCCAGATGCAGGCGGACGCGCCTCCCTGCCACAGCTGCGGGGCCATCATGGTGCGCTCGGGCTCGTGCTACAAATGCCTCAATTGCGGCTCCACTTCGGGGTGTTCTTGAGGCGGGGCGTGCATTGGGCGGCGGATTCGGGAGAAGGGATTTGACAAAAAAGGGACCCCACGGGGTCCCTTTTTTGATGGACGCGGTCCTTCGGTGGATGATTTTGTTCCTGGCCCGCCCGGAAGCGGGGGCGCGGCGGGATTCCTGAAGACCTTGGGAGGAGCATGAAATCCAGGCCGGCAAGTCCATCCGGGACCGAGGTGAAGATCAAGGACTCGGGAGAAACCTGCCCGCGCTGCTCCCGCGGCTTCGTCATGGAAGTCTACCTGGATGGCCAGCTGGTTTCGTTCTATTGCGGAAACGCGTCCGGCTGTTGCGGGGTGCGTTTCGCCGTGGAAGTCGAACGGCCTGGCGGCGGGGAAAGGCGGGTTTATTACGGGGTTCCCTACAACCCAGACTTTCCGGTGGGGGTTCTGGTGATGGAGGGTGCGCCCGACCTTCGCAAGGATCTTGAGGTGGACGGAATTCCCTTTTTGCTCAAGGAAAGGCACCGCATGAAGGTGGCGGGAGCCTGAAGAGGAGACGTGATGAAGGACAACAGGAAGGGCAGCCTGGAAGACATGAAAGCCTTCATGTGGTCGCGCGGCGAAAACATGGAAGCCTACTTCATCGCCTCGATCCATGAAGACACGGACAAGAAGAACTTGTGTATGATGGTTTCTCTGCCGACCAGGCTATGCAGGGAGCTGACACAGCGTAAGACAAACATTAGAAACGAGTTGCGCCAATCGGAATTTGGACTGACTGCCTTTGAAAGCCTTCTTTCAGACGGCCGATGTGTTCGCGTGGCCTATTTTGGGCTTCGCTTCAGGTTTGACTTTGGGACCATCAGCTGGACATCGGCTTACAACATATGCAATTCGAACTCCGCGCTTTCTGTCTTTGAATTGCTCCCAGAAACGCCTGAAATCCGGGTCTATTCCTTCGCTCCAAAGAATTTTGATTCGATGATTGAGAACAGCATTCAATCCGTCAAGGTTAGCCAGAAGAAGAGGCTGGACTTATTGAAGCTCTTTCCAAAAGAATCAAGCTGGAACTGGACGCAAAGCGAGTTTTTGATGGCTGCCAAGGTTCAGTTGCGTGACCAAGGGGCTGTGAGCGGGATTCGGAGCCGCCTTTTCGAGGATTCCGGACATTCATTCCAGGACAGCTTTCAGGAACCTGAAATTCGGTCTTAGATCAAGACTTCCTTTCGATACCGGGACTTTGGATTTATATAATTCATATAAATCCATTTCAAATCTCTAAAATCATTTATATTAAATCGTTTTTCT
>JAJYGY010000233.1 GCA_021790555.1 bacterium | reverse complement strand
CCATGAATTCCGTGCCTGAAAACTCCACCACCTTCGCCCCGGTCTCCACATTGGCATCCTGGACGGCTTTGGCCACCTGCAAAATGGAAACCCCGTCGGCTTGAAGCTTGGCCGGGTCCACCACCACCTGCACCTGACGTGTGAAACCTCCCACCGTGGCCACTTCGGCCACTCCGGGCACGGCTTCCAGCTCATAACGCAGATGCCAGTCCTGCAGGGTACGTAACTGGCTCAGGTCCAGAGTGTGGTTCCCGTTCTTGTCCATCAAGGCATACTCGTAGACCCATCCCACGCTGGTGGCATCCGGGCCGATCTCGGTCTGCACACCTGGTGGCAACTCCGAGCGGATCTTGGACAGGTATTCCAAAACCCGGCTGCGGGCCCAGTACAGGTCCGTTCCATCCTGAAAAATGACGTACACGTAGGAAAAGCCGTAGTCCGAGAATCCCCGGATGGCCTTCACCTTCGGCGCACCCAAAAGAGCCCGGATGATGGGGTAGGTTACCTGGTCTTCCATCAGGTCTGGAGCCTGGTTCCATTTTGAGTAAATGATGACCTGGGTGTCGGAAAGGTCCGGAATGGCGTCCAGGTGTGTGTGTCCAAGGCACCACCAGGCCCAGGCGGCCAGGATGGCCACCGCCCCGAAAGTCATCCCGCGGTGCTCCCCGCACCAGGCGATGATTTTGTCGATCATGATGTCACCTCAAAGGGTTTCAGAGCCCTGGCAAGGCGGAGTGCACCCACCTCTTTCCCAGCCGGGCAGGATCCATGACGTCAGAATTTCTGGAGCGCCTCCTGGAACTGGGATTCCGAATCGATCAGGAAGTTCGCCGAAGTCACCACATTTTCACCGGCTTTGATACCGCTCAAAATCTCAACGTCGTTGTCGCCGGAGACGCCGGTGACAACCTGGCGCGGTTGAAAATAGCCATTTCCCTGGACCACGAAGACCACCTGCCGCTCGCCCGTGTCCAGCACCGCGTCCTGGGGCACGGCCAACCGCCGTCCCAGGGGCACTAGGGCGTCGGCCTCGCAGAACACTCCTGGCTCCATCCAGGCTGGATGAGTCACCACCGCCAGGGTTACTTCGAAGCTGCGGGTGATGCCGTCCAGGCTGTGCCCGACGCTGGTTACCCGCCCCTCGACCGAGGCACCCCAGGGCCCCTTCACCTCGGCTTTGAAGCCGGGCTTAAGGGTGCCTGCGTCGATTTCCAGCAGTTCGGCAAGAATTTGACCCCCTTGCCCGACCCTCGCGCCCATCCGCACCGTCTTTTCGAGTTCCATTTCCCCGGCTTCGCTCCAGCGCACGCCGATCAACTGCTGCTGCCGCTCATCCAGGGAAAACCCCGCCAGGCCGGACACCGCCGGACCAGCCGATTCCCCCAGGCCTTCATTGCTGGCGTAAATGGCGATGTACGGCATCCCCATCGAATCCTTTTTGAAGGTCTTCGACACGATCTTCGGGTCCATAGGGTCGCGGTACCCGATGATTTTCTTCTCGGATCCATTCGCATTGGTGGCTGTGGATCCGGAACTGCCCTGTCCATCTCCCTTCGACTGATTCCCCGCCCCACTGTCCGCGGCGTAAATCGGGAGGTAGGGCATGCCCATGGAATCCTTTTTGAAGGTCTTCGATACGATCTTCGGATCCATGGGATCGCGATACCCGATGATTTTCCCGTTTTGGTCTGCCCTACCTTGAATTGCCAAGCCGCCAGCCAACAAGCATCCCAGAGTTACTAGAACACCAAAGACCGCCTTTTTGTTGCCCATGAAGCTCATGTCCCACCTCGAAGTTTGAAAAGCCTCTTTCTCAATTCCCACCGGTTTCGTCACCGCCCATCAGTCTTTCCAACACGGCTTGGGACCTGCCCAACTGGGCCGTCAATCCGATCCTCTGGAGCCGCGCCATCAAGTCAGCCTGCACGGCACCAAGGGCGTCGCTGACTCCCACACCGCCCAAGCGGTACCCGTCCATGCCCAGGGCAAGTGCCTTGGCCGCATCCGGAATGATCTCGTCCTGCAGTCTGGCCAACTGCGCCTGCCCACTTTGGAAGGCTGATTCCTCATCCAGAACCATCTGACGGGTCTGGTCGAGCGTGCCTTGAAGGTCCTGCCGGGAGGCTTCCTCCTGCTTCTTGGCCGCGGCGACCTCATTTCCCTGCCTCCAGAACCAGATGAACGGGAGGTTCACCTTGGCCATGGCCATGCCTGCGGGAACGCCCCCCATGTCCACGGCGCTGTATTGCAGCATCAGGTCCGGCCACCAGCCGGTCTGCGCCAGACTCCGTTCGGATTCCAAGCGGTCCAACTCGCTTTGGGCGACCCGCACTTCGGCCCGGTCGCCCAAAGCCCGATCCAAGGCCTGCTGATTCGAAGAGGGCGCTTCCGGGATGTCTGGCTGAAGCGAAGGATCCGGCAAGGCCTGGTCCTGCTTCCTGTCCATCAGCCGGTCCAGGTCCTCCTGGGCTGTCAGTCGTTCATGCCGAAGGACTTCCATCTGATTGTCCAGCTCCGAACGCTGCATACGGGCCATGGGGTCCATCAACTGATCCATGCGGTTCACCCTTCCGAAGCGGTTGCGCTCCCTTGAGATGGAAACCAGGTTTCCCAACACCCCAACCGTGCGAGACACCGCCTCCAGGGAGGCGCAGGCGCTGTAGAAATTCCAATACGCCTGCCTTGCTTCAAGAAGGCGCTGGTCCAACACCTCACGCGCCTTCTCATTCATGGCCGTGGCGTTCCTCAACGCCGCTTCATGCGACAACCAGGTTTTGGACGGGAAAGGGATTTCCTGCGAAAAGTCCAGTTGCTTCTGCTGGGCCTGGCCCAGGTCCAAACCGGGCCTTGGAATCTGCCAGTACTCCACGCCCACCTGGGGATCAGGCCAGGAAAGGCTGGCTTTGGCCTCGTCCGACGAGGCTTGGGCGAGAGCCTGTGCGGCCTTCACGTCCGGGTTGTCCCGTCGGACTTGGGACAGAATCCAGTCCAGCCCCAAGGACGAACCAGGACCCTGGGCGCGCAACGCGATAGCGATTGTGAGAACGGAAATTGAGATGATGAGAACACGGAATTTCATGGCACCCCCCTTGTCGGGCAAAAAGAAAATCCCTTGGACCGGGCGGAAAAGCGCCCGGACATGGCCTGGGTGGAAATCAAAAACAACCCGGCCAGGATCTGACTTTTAGCCTAGGACAGGAGGAGCGTTCTGGCAGGGTACTGCGGGAAAGGCCTGGCAGGCGCCAGGTCTCGGTGGTCCGGCCCGCCCACTAAGGCGCGAACCGGAAAGACGAAAATGGGCCGCGGAAGTGGTAGTCGCGGAGGGCTCGGGATAGGCGTTCGGCGCGAACCGAAGCGGGGTCGCGGGTGCGTTCACCGCCAAGCCGGCGCGGTCTATGGAGAGGCTGCCGCATGCGCCACAGTCGGTGTAGAGAATCGGGTGCCCGGAATCCTGGGACAACAGTTCCCGATTGGACTCAATATGGGAAAGCACGCAACTCAATATCGCGCCGGGGCGCATGGAACAGTTGGTCATGCCGCAACTGGCCGACAGGCTCATGCCCGGTGACAGCAGGGCAAGAGCCATAACCAAGCGCCAGATTTTTGAAGCAAACCGCATAAGAACCCCACGCAATATCAAAAAGAGAAAACGTACTTTCTATAACATACCTTACGCATGATCTCAAGGAAAGTTTCAGCAAAAGCGGGGGAAGGGATCCGGGACGGACCCCTTCCCCCTGGTTCCGTTACTTGCCCTGAAGGTCGGCGGCGTACATCCGGTGCCACTGGGCGAAGCCTTCGTAGTCGGCCTTCAGCTTGCCAGCGTCGTGGATGATGGCATCGCAGTGCTTCTGCATCGCCGTGAAGAGGAATTCATTCTTCCCGTTGATGCCGTGGCTCCGCTTGTAGTCCTCCTTCATCTTTTCGTGTTCCTGGATCACGGCTTCCTGCTCCGCGGCCTTCTTTTCATATTCCGCCGCCTTTGCGAGTTCCGCGGCCACCTTCGGATCCTGGGTGCCCGTTGAAACCTGGGCCTGGTCTGTCGCGGCGGAACCTTCCGCCTTCGCCAGTGCCGGAAACGCCATGGCTGATCCAAGAGCCACGGCAAGCGCGAAACGGCTGATCTTCTTGAAATTCATGACATCCTCCTGATGGGTTCAAGTGGCCCGATCCTGTGGGCTCGCAACCGCCATCAAGGAACAGGAACAGCGGGCCTGCGGCCACACGGAAGGGAACGTGGAAATCAATCCGGAAGGTTCAAACCAGGGGAGGAGGTGCGTGCTGGCAGGGTACTGCTGGAAGGGCCTGACACGTGCCAGGGCTGACGGGACCAGCACGCGAGAGAAGCCGCGAACCGGGCCAGTGGGGATAAGAGGTAGCAGTCTCTGTCACCCGGACCGACGGATACGCGGCGGTTGCCCACCGGATCAGGGTCGAGCGGACATTCACGGCCTGGGTGGAATGGCGCACGACAAAATTGCCGCAGGCGCCGCAAGAGGAATAAAGGACGGCGTGCCCGGCGGCTTGGGAAAGCATCTCATCGCGGGCTTCCAGGCCATCGATCGCGCAGCGAAGCTTGGCCCGAGGCCCCATGGAACAATGCGGCATTCCGCAATGGGCTGACAGGCGCAAACCCGGAAACAGCAGGGTCGCCAGCAAAGAGAACCGCAGGATTTTTGACCAACACCGGCTCATAAACCCTTCTCACACGGGAAAGAAGATTTAGGCCATATACCGTTTCATATGGCGATTACGTCGTCAAAAGGTCCTTTCAAGCGGCATTGGCCTTTGAGAACAAGGACACAGCCTTATCACCGCTTGTCTCCAGAGCCTTTTCCGGGAGACTGACGAGGCATAGTACCTCCACGCCCAAAACTAACTGGCGGGACAACCCCAGCCGACTCTCTCCAAGCAGCACCAACATGGGGTCGCTGCCAGCCAGAACGCGCACCAAGCCGCCTTCTATAAAACCGAGCTCCATCAGACGCCGCTGGGCTTTGGAGGTGCCCAAAAGACCGGTTATCAAGCCTTCCTGGCCTGGGCGCAAGTCAGACAAGTGGCAATCGTACTTCTCTTTCATTTCAAACTCTTCCACCATAATGTTCTCCTAGCGGCATCCTCATAATTTATAGGCCCCTGCTTTTCAGAAATCCATGACACAAGTCATAATGACACGCTGAGGGCAATTGCGTCGGAAAGTCGACATGAAGCAGGGCTTTCTCCCAAATATGCAATTGCTCTCAGGCGAGCAGAATCCTGCAACACGATGCGCGTTCCGCGAAATTTCAAAATTCCTTGGGCCTTGAGACTCGCCAGTAGGCGACTGACAGTTTCCGGACAGACGCTGATCATATCAGCAATTTCGCCCCTCGGAATACGTATGGAATCCAGTTTCAAACCGCTTCTTTCGATGGAAAAGGTGTCCTGAAGTCCCAGTAAACAGCGGGCCAAGCGGGTTTGAGCGGGTTGATCCACCGAAGAGAGTCGGGCCTCACGTTCTCGACCAATTTCCCTGGATAACCGTACCGCGAAATGCATAAGAATCTCCTCTTCCTCCCGAGCTTGAAGGAAAGCATGGCGCGAGAAGAAGAGGATCCGCGAGGGTGTCATGGCCACAGCCGTGACGGAGTAGGGCTCTTCAGCCAACAGCGAGGGGAAGCCCACCAACCCACCCGCTGGCACCAGCGCCACTGTGTGCAATTTGCCTCGTGGGCCGGCCTTGCAAAGTTTCAACAGGCCCCCACAGACTCCGAAAAAGCCGAAGGGAGTATGACCTTCCTGGAAAATCACCGCGTTCTTGCGGTAAAGCGTGGCGCCCCTGTCGCAACCACGCCGCGCCTTCGAGTCAAGGTTGGAAAAGGCCAGGAAGGTCCTTAGTGACTCCAAGGCCCCTTGATCAACTTCCGAACATGCGGATGGCACGGTAGCCTCCGAAACCGGCATTGCCCTCATTTCCCCCCGTCCTTTCGCGGCGAAAAACTCCGCACCACGGGTAGCAACGACTCGATCTGCGTATTCGTCAGCTTGGGCCTTTCGGAGAAACTTGGCATCTTCTTGCCAATCTTCTCCTTGGCGGACTTGCCACCATAGGTAATGGCATCCAGAATCTGCGCGTCCGTCCACTTCTTCTGCCAAGCCGGGTCGGTGAAGTTGGTTGGCTTCGGATCCATTAATCCGGCCAGCTTGCCTCGGCCATCCCCGCGAAACCCGTGGCACTTGGCGCACTTGCCCGCAAAAAGCGCCAGGGCGGCCTGATTGGGGGCCAAGGCTTGGACCGTCTTCGACACCTCCGCCGCCTTGGGGTGAACCTTGGCAGGCGCCACCGCCGCCAAGGCCAGTCCACCGGCAAAGCCCGCGAGAATTACGATTCTGTTCTTCATGGCCGTCTCCAAAGAGTGAGTTTTGAAAACCCGCAGAGCCCGGCGCGGCGGAGTCGTCCCTCCCATGACCACCGCGCCGGACCGCCTCAATAACCTAGCCAGGCGATGGCCATCAGGGTGTTGTTGTCCTCGGCGTTGCGCCCCGCCCCGTCATAGTTTCCGGAACTACCGTTGAAGTCCAAGTAACTGCGGTATTGAAGCGTCAATTTCGTGTTGACGGCCGGAACATAATTCAGCTCGTAGACCAATCCGCGGGTGAGCGGGCTGTTGTCGGCGCTTCCCATGAAGGCCATCTGGGGATAAAGGAGAGCGTCAGTGGAGCCCTCCGTGTCGAAATAGCCGATGGTAAACCCGACCTTGCGGTGATAGTAATAGGATCCGTCCACACGGAAGCTTTGCAGGTTGTCGGCGGAGTTGGACGAGGCGCCATTGCCAAAACTGTAACCACGGTCCTGGTTCTCATGGATGAAAATAGCGTGGCCGGTCACCAGGTTGGAATCGCCCACATACTGGTATTGGGTGTCAAAGGCCAGGTCCGTGAACTGGTCGGTGGGTCCTTGCGGAAGGACCCCTGAGGGATAGGTGCTCTCGGCGAAGCCCAGCGTGCCCACCTCCAGGGACTGGACGTCATCGTCCCAGCCGTGCTGCAGAGCCACCCGCCAGTAGGGCGCCACGCCCTGAATGGCCAGGTAGGACCCACCTCCCTGCGGCGTGGAACGGTACCCGGCTATCTCGGTATACAGCAGGTCGTTCCAGTAGGCATAGGCGCCTAACCCTCCCTCGTTGCCTGCCGCGCCCATGTCATCTAGGCGCGTCCCGGCCGCGGCCATGGGCGAGATCGTGCTGGTAAGGTAGGGGAAACTCCACATGGGCACGGTGTTCCAGACGTCCTGCATGGTCGGCGCGCTGTTGGCGGTCAGGCCCCAGATCAGGTCGGTTCCGTCCACTTGAGCTTCATCGGCGTAACGCACGTCGGTCATGGAGTCCAGATGGAAGACACCCGAGTCGGAATCATAGGTGGCTTGGATGAAGGCCCCTGCCTTGGACGCGATACGACCGGCGTAAAACAGGCTCACCGCAGTGGGCAATTGGGCAACGCCCATCCCATCCGAGCCCGAAGAGGCCGTCCAGCTGACTGGATTGCCGCTGGAGTCGTTCGCGGGACGCGCGAGGAAGTTGTCGGAAATTTGGATGCTCGCCCCAATGGGGGCCGAAGCAAGGATAGGCAAACTTCCCTGCCCCTCGTCATCCCCCGAATCCCCACCGGATGCTTGCACCGAAGGCCCTGAAGCCGGGGCCGATTGCTTCCACGTGGAGGCATCTCCAGAATCCGCCGAGGTGACGTAGCCCAAAAGCTTGAACTTCCGCCCCTCCGCCGTCAGTCCGGGAAATACCGTGTGGCAGAACGAGCAGGACATGCCGGTCTGCCGGCTGAAGCTTGGAACAGCGGCGGCCCGCCGGGGGGCGCAGACCAGCAGCAGTAACACCGCTCCAAACAGGCTTCCCAACCAGGAAACGGATCCCTCTCTTCGATTCATCATGGCACCCCCTGAGTTTGGAATGAAATCCGGCCAATCATCCCCTTGCACCAATCCCTCAAATTGATCGCTCATTCTGGAGCCTTCCCGATCTCTTACTTCACCCGGCCGATCTTCTTCACCGTCGCCTCACCCCTCTGGGCCGCCAGGTAGCGCGACAGATCCTCGATCTGCGCCGGCGTCAGGGCCTTGCCGAAGGCCGGCATCTCGGCATCCTTATAAAGACTGTTGGGGTTCTTGATATACTGGGCGATCCAGGCCTGCTCGTGAGTAAGGCCCTCCCGGGTCAGGTCCGGGGCGCTGTTGTCCCCCTTGCCTCTCAGGGAATGACAGTCCAGGCACTGCGAATCCAGCAGCTTGGCTGCGTTGGCGCTGTACGGCCCCCCGCCCAGGGTACACATGTAGGCGGTGAGGGCGTCCACCTCCGAATCCAGTAGGTGGAAATTCGGCATTTTGGTGCCCGGCGATATCTTGGAAGGATTGCGGAAGTGGGCGGCCAGCCAGTCGCGCGAACGCCTCTGGGCCACCAGGTCCAGCGCCGGCCCCACCACGCCGCCCACGCCGTTGACGCTGTGGCAGCTTTGGCAGCGCAACTGCTGGAAGAGAAGCTTGCCCTTGGCCACCTCCGGATCCACCTTCATCCCCTGGTTGACGGGCGGGCTGAGGACCGCCTGCACGGTGAGGAAGGCGATGCCCACCACCACCACCGCGCCGATCACGGTCATCCAGGGCCGGTCCTTCAGGTGGCGGAAGGGCTTGAAATCCAGGAAGGGCAGGGCCAGGAGCAGCCCGATGGCCAGGATCGGAAGCGCCACCGTGGCCACGGCCTCCAGCTTGCCCGGAAAGTATTTCAGGAATTGGAAGATGAAGAGGAAATACCACTCGGGCCGGGGGTTGTAGGTAGTGGCCGTGGGGTCGGCCATGGGATCCAGCGTTGGGGAATGGCGCACGGCCATCCACGCCAGCACCACCAGGGCCAGGACCACGGCCAGCATGTCCTTGGAGATGATGTAGGGGAAAAAGGACTTTCCCTGGGCCTTGCGCTCGGCGTAGCGCCGGCGGGCCCTTTCCTTCCAGTCCGCCACCCTCCCCTTTTTCCATTCTTCTTTTTCATCCTTGTCGAGGCGCTCCGGAGGCGCCGAAATGCCGTGCCACACCACCAGGAAGAGGTGGACGGCCACCAGCAGCAGAAAACACGCCGGCAGCACCAGCATGTGGATGCTGTAGAAACGCGTCAGGGTCATGGCCCCCAGTTCATCCCCGCCCTTGAGCACCCGGGACAGCCACGCCCCCAGCAGGGGCACCTGGCCCGCCATCCTCGAGCCCACCATGGTGGCCCAGTAGGCTTTCTCGTCCCAGGGCAGCAGGTAGCCGGTGAAACCGAAACCCACCACGATCAGCAGTAGCCCCACCCCGCTGATCCAGGTCATTTCCCGGGGGTACTTGTAGGCCGCCATGAAGTACGTGCGCAGCAGGTGCAGGAAGGCGACCAGCACCATGGCGCTGGCGCCCCAGTGGTGCAGGCCGCGCACCAGCCAGCCCAGCAGGACGTGGTGATCCATGAACTGGACGGACTGGTAGGCATGATCCGGGGACGGGGAATAGTACATGGCCAGGATCATGCCGGTGACGGCCTGCATCACGAACAGGAAGAGCAGGACGCTTCCCAGGGTATAGTTCCAGTTGACGCCTTTGGGGATCTTGCGGTCCAGCAGGGTTTCCTTCAGCTTGCGCCAGCCGCAGCGCTCATCCAGCCAGTCCAGCACGCGCCTCATGCCTTGCCTCCGGAGCGCAGGGCCTGGCCCGGAAGGGCGTGGGTGGCATGGGGAAAGATGAAGACATTCCCCTGCTCGATCTTGGTCTGGTAGCGATCCAGGGGCCTGGGGGGCGGGCCGTCCAGAACCCTGCCGTCCTTGGAGAAAACCCCGCCGTGGCAGGGGCAGCGGAACTCGGCCAGTTCCGAATCCCAGCGATAGGGGCAGCCAAGGTGGGTGCAATGTGGATCGAAGGCCGTCACCTCTCCGTTCTGCTTCAGGACCCAGGCCGAACTCCTTCCCTCCTCCACCAGCCAGCCGTCCGCGCGCCGTTGCACGTAATCCAGCTTCACCGGGGTGCCTTCGGGCAGGTTCGCCAGCGCCCCCAGGTCCA
>JAJYGY010000163.1 GCA_021790555.1 bacterium | reverse complement strand
AGTGATATGAAAAATCTGGCCTGGCTTTCCATATTTTTGCTGCTCTTTCCCGCGCCGCTTTTTCCTGAGATGACGGGCACGGTCAGCGGCTGCCCCTGCGTGGGCCCGGTCTGGCCGGGCCTGACCTTCAACGTGTGCAACAACACCGGCGCCGCCCTCACCCTGATGGGCTTCCGCTTCGACACGCCCTCCTACGCGGGCTATTCCGGCTCGGGCATGGCCTCCCAGAGCGTCTCGGGCACCGGGCCCTACACCTACCAGGTCAATTTCCCCTCCACCGAACAGGTGCTGCCCGTGGGATCCTGCAACAACAGCATGGGTGAAAGCGGCAGCATCCCCTCCGGCAAGGACGGCACTCCCTACGGATACCAGTGGCTGGTGAAGACCGGCTCCTGCGACCCGGCCCAGCCCGTGCTGACCCCCACGCCGGTGTCCTGCGCGCAGATCGGCGCCCTGACCGCCTCGCCCTCCTACTACAGCACGGCCTGCCAGCCCTGGTCCGACGCCAACGGCGGGGCCGATTCGGGCGGCTTCCTCAACAGCTTCGCCGGCCAGACCCAGATCCAGGTGCCCCTGCCCTCCACTTCCTGGACCATCAGCAACACCAACGTCACCTTCGACCCCACCAGCATGGGCGGCCCCCTGTACATGATGGCCGTGGCCTCGGGAGAGGAGCTCTTCAACATCAACCTGTTCTACCTGCTGGGCCTGGGCTCCAAGGAGACCTTCGCGGCCATGCGCGAAGTGGGCACGGGCACGGCCCTTTACACCAGCGGCGGGGCCGCCGGCGTCTTCGGCAGCTACCAGATCGAGGAATGGACCCTGGGCCGCGTGGTGATGTCCTACCCCAAGTTCTTCCCCAAGTACGCCTGCGCCGCCTCCTACCCGGACGTGACCACGGCCGACTCCTCCGCCTGCGTGGGAGGCTGGATCAACGCGGGCGCCTACTACATGAACAGCCCGGGCACGGCCTACACCTACCCGGACACGGCCCAGCAGGTGAATTCGGTGGTCTCCTCGGGCCTGGACCTCCTCTGGACCTACCAGGCCCTGATGAGCTCCACCAACCTGTGCTTCAAGACCCTGCTGGAGCAGGGCCACGACCCGGAGGCCGCGTTGAAGATCCTGGACCCGTCCTACAACCTGGGCATCAACTCCGGCTTCGAGGCGGGCATCCTGCCCCCCACCGCGGCCCAGCTGGCCGCCACGGACATCAGCCCCTGGGTGCCCACGGGCAACAGCAACCACCGGCCCGAGGTGATGCTGACCACCGACACCCTGGAGCAGGCCGCCTCCTGCTCCTCGGGCGCGCCCATCTACGACGCCAACATCACCCTGGCCGACCTGCAGACCTACTTTTTCGGCAACGGGCCGGGCACTCCGGCGGCCCAGGGCGACGGCGGCCTGCTGCTGCACTTCAACCTGACCACGGCCCAGCGCCAGGCCCTGTGGAACGACGTCACCTGCGCCTTCAACGCCCTGGCCCCGCACTGGGGCGGCAGCCCGGCCCACATCAGCTACCGCTACGACTTCCTCACCATCCTGCGGGTGGCCCGGCCCTACCTGGACCTGGCCGTGCCCTATCCCACCCAGTCGGATTTCACCTCCTGGGTGCAGGCGCGCTCCACCAACGCCACGGCCTGCGGCACCACCATCGACACCAGCTTCCCCGGCCTGTCCATCAATTCGCCGGCCCAGGGCGCCGCCGGATGCCTGCCGCTCACCGTGCAGTTCAGCGGCTCGGACAACGTGGCCGTGACCTCGGCCCAGTGGACCCTGGACCCCACCTGGAACTCCTGGAACCAGGCCTCCGGTTCCGGGCCCTACTCCTTCACCCTCACCTCGGCCACGGCCGGCCTGCCGGCCTCCGGGCCGGTGAAGCTGTGGGTCCAGGTGTCGGACGGATGCGGCAACACCACCGTCCAGGAGCTGGACCTCACCCTGCAGTCCTGCGGAAGCCCCAGCCCCACGGCCTCGCCCTCACCCACCAGGACCTCCACCCCGTCTCCCACGGCTTCCTCCAGCCCCACGCCCACGGCCACCCGCACCCCTTCGGCCACGCCCAGCGCCACGGCCAGCCCCAGCCCCACCCGGACAACCTCTCCCACGGCCAGCGCCACGGCGAGCCCCACGCCTTCGCCTTCCCCCACAAGGACCCCCACGGGCAGTCCCACTTCCACGCCCACCGCGTCGCCCACGGACTCGCCTTCGGCTTCCGCCACGCCCAGCCCCTCCCCCGCGGCTTCGCCCACCGCGACGCCGACGCCCACCCCCAGCCCCTCGGCCACAGCCACGCCTTCGGCCTCCCCCAGCCCCTTGCCTTCGCCTTCCGCGACGGGCACCCCGTCGGCCACGGCCTCCCTGTCGCCCTCGCCCTCGGGGACGGGCACGGCCTCCCCCACGGCCACCGCCTCCGGCACGGGGACGGCCACGGCTTCCCCGACGGGGACTCCGTCGTCGACGGGATCGCCAACGGCCACCACCACGCCCAGCGCCACCCCGTCGGAGACCCCCCCGGCTTCCCCCACCGCGACGCCGACGGCCACGCCCAGCGGCACGCCAAGCGCCTCGGCCACGGCGACGCCCTCCTTCAGCGCAACCCCAAGCCGGACGGCCTCCCCCACCGGCACGGCCACGGCCACGGCCACTTCAAGCCTCACCGCCTCGCCCAGCCCGTCGCCCTCCCCCAGCGCCAGCCCCAGCCCCACGGCCTCGGCCTCGGCCACCCCCACGGCGACGGCCACGGCCAGCTTCACCGCCACCCCCAGCGCGACGCCCTCTCCCACCCAAAGCCCCACCTTCACGCCGGTGCTCTCGCCGCCCTTCGAATACGACATCACGGTGTACGACAGCGCCGGCGAGCGGGTGCGGGCCCTTGCCAGCGCGGTGCCCAGCTTCACCAGCCCCGCGGACTTCAAGATCCTGCAGGCCCTGGTGCTCCAGGCCTCGGGCCAGGACGCGGTGATCCGCGCGGGGGGCAAGACCTACCTGTTCGACGGGAACGGCGACGCCGGGCAGCCCCTGGCGGGCGGGACCTACGAGGTGGAACTGAGGGAGACGGACCCCTGGGGCCACGTGCAGACCTGGGCCGGGCAGGTGCAGGTGCTGGCCTCGGCCGCGCCCCCCAGCCTGGTGGTGAGCAACGCGGCGGGCGAGGAGGTGCGCGCGCTGGACTGGGGAAGCCCGACTTCGGCTGGCGTGGGCGGCGTGGTCACCGCGGATTCCAGGGTGCTGCTGCCCGGCCAGGGCCGCGCGCTGCGCTTTCAGGCCGGGGCGGCCTGGGCCCAGTGGGACGGCCGGGGCGGTTCGGGCGCCTACGTGGCGCCGGGAGTGTACAGCGTGACGCTTCAGCGGCAGTCCCCCGGGGGGGGAGCCGTGAGCGCGGTCCAGGTGGAGGTGCTGGCCGCGCCGGCCGGAGGCCTTTCCCTGGCCTTCAGCGCCGACCCCTGGAACCCGGCCCGGGGCGCTCTGGAAATCTTCTGCGGCCCCGGACAGGCCCTGGCCCGGGTCTATTCCCTGGACGGAGGCCTGAGGGCGCGGGCCTCCTCGGCGGACGGGATTGTCCGCCTCCAGGGCGGCGGCCTGGCCCCGGGGATCTACGTGGTGGTGGTGGAAGTCTCGGACGGAAGGGGCGGCTTCAGCCGCCGAAGCGCCAAGCTGGCCGTCCTGCGCTGAGGCTCAGCGCAGGAACAGGGACAGGCCCAGGCCGGCCGTCATGGCGCCCAGGGTCCAGCCAGCCAGCAGGTCCAGCGGGTAGTGCACCCGCAGGGCGACCCGGGAGAGGGAGATCAGGAGGGAGAGGCACAGCAGGGGGACCAGAGCCAGGGGAAAGAAGGCCCCCATGCTCAGGGCGAAGGCCAGCGAGGTGGCCGAGTGCCCGGAAGGGAAGGAATACTGGTCCAGGGGCACCAGCAGGCGGCTGCCCACGTGCAGGCTGGTGTCGGGCCTGCGGCGGGCCACGCGGTTCTTGACGATCTTGAAGAGCAGCAGGGCGCCCAGGCAGCCGGTCATCCCGGTTTCAAAGGCGCGCAGGCCGGCCCGGCCCTGGGTCAGCAGGGCCCAGAACCCGCCCAGCACCCAGAGGTGCCCGTCCCCCAGGTGGGAGACGCAGCGCAGCAGGAAGCGCCGCTTCCCGCCCATCCTGGCCAGCGGGTCGGTGAGGCGGAAGAAGAGCTTCTGGTCGTTTTCCAGCACCACGTTCAACAGCGCGGACGCCATGGGAGCCCCCTCGAATGCCGGCGGAAAATCCCGCCTTCAAGGGATATTGAACACCCCCAAGGTTTCGGAAAGGTTACGGTTTGGCGGCGCCGGGGAAAATTCTTCGCCGGGAAGGGCCTCAGGGGACCAGCACCCGGAGGCTGCGGGGGGAGAGCCGGATGCTCAGGGGAAGCCTCCCGGCCGGCTCGCCGTCGGCGTGGAAGAACACGTCCGAAGGCGGGCCCTGGATCTCGATCTCGGTGAGGCGGCCGTAGCTGGCCTTCTCCAGGGGGCGCCCCTGGAACAGGCGGAAGAAGTTCGAAACGAAGGCCCGCGGGCCCAGGGGAGGCACCATCACCAGGTCCAGCTCGCGGTCGCCCGGGTCGGCCCCCGGGGCGATGACGGCGTTGAGCCCGTACTGGGTGGTGTTGGAGACGGCCAGCAGCAGGATTTCGCCCTCGACGCGCCGCCCCCCGAAGGCCACCCGCAGGCGGCGGGGGCGGTAGCGGAAGACGGAAAGGAGCCCGGCCACCAGGTAGCGGAACAGCCCGCTCACCTTGCCCAGGCCGCGCAGGCGGTTGGCCGTCTGGGCTATCCAGGCGTCGAACCCCACCCCGCAGATGTTGATGAAGTAGCGCCGTCCGTTGATCAGCCCCAGGTCCACGCGGCGCTCCCTGCCCTGAAGGATGATCCGGCTGGCCTTCCGCAGGTCCAGCGGGATGCCCAGGCCCCGGGCCAGCCCGTTTCCGGTGCCCAGGGGCAGCACCCCCAGCCGGGTGCGCGTGCCCGCCAGCGCCTGCACCACCTCGTTGATGGTGCCGTCGCCCCCGGCCACGATCACGCTCCAATATCCCTTGCCCGCGGCCTCGGCCGCCAGCAGCCGGGCGTGGCCCTGGGATTTCAGGGGGTGGATGTCCGCGGCCCAGTCCGGCGCGGCGAAGAGCTCCTCCAGGGTCCGCAGGGTCCGGGTGACGGAATGGAAGCCGGACTTGGGATTGACCAGGATGCGGATCCGCCTGGCGTTTCTTGCCGCCCCCTTTTTCGCCTTTCGCATGGATCTCCTTCAATGTTGACCGGCCTCACGCCGGCGCGGGGTCCCGCGCCTCCCGGCTCCTCTCCTGGCGCGCCCCCAGGGCCCCGGCCATGGCCGCCAGCACCGGGCCGGAGGCGTCCTTCAACCCCAGGGCGGAGTAGCGTCCGCGCATGGCTTCCAGGTCCCCCGGGTCGTCCAGCAGCCGGCCCACCAGGCGGGGAAGGTCGGCGCGGTCCTTCAGCACCCATCCCAGACCCCGCCTCTCCACGTCGGCCACGTTGGGAATTTCCTGCGGCATGGTGTGGAAATCGTCCAGCACGGCCGGCAGGCCCATGGCCATGGCCTCCAGCAGCGAGGCCGGCCCCGGCTTGGTGACCACCAGGTCGGCGGCGCGCATCACCAGGTTCAGCGGGCTGCAGAAACCCAGCGGCACCAGCCGGTTGCGCAGCCGCGGCGCCAGGGCCTTCATCCCTTCCCGCAGGGCTTCGTTGCGGCCGCACGAGGCCACCAGCTGGACGCGCCGGGGCAGGGATTCCAGCCGCCGGGCGAAGCGCTTCAGGGCGCTGCTGCCGTAGCCGCCCATCATCAGAAGCAGCGTGGGGGTGCCGGGCTCCAGGCCCAGGCGCCGGCGGGCCTCCCGCCTTGAAAGCGACCGCACCGCGGGGTCGAAATAGCCCGGGTGGATCACCAGCCCGCATTCCAGCAGGGCCCCGGCCACCCCGGCCTCCCTGGCCTGGCCGGCGGCCTCGGGACAGCCCACCCCCACGAAGGCCGCCCGGCGGCAGATGGCCGGCGTCAGCCACATGGCGGGGCGGGTGTCCACCAGGTCGGTCATCAGCAGGCCCAGGGGCGCGCCGCCTTCCAGGGCGCTGACGAAGACGTCGTTGACCAGGGGCATCAGCGACACCACCAGGTCCGGCCTTTCGCGCCGGAAGAAGGACCGCGCCGCCGCCGAGGCCCGTTGGAACTGCCGGCGGATGAGGTAGAAGGAGGCCTCCCGCATGGCCGGCACCCAGGCCGTCATGTCGTTCTTCAGCGTGAAGTTGTAGACGTCCTCGCCGGAGATCCTGAAGAAGCGCTGGCCGAACTCGGCGTCCTTCAGGATCTCCTTGTAGGCGTTGACGATCCGAAGGTCCCAGGGGAGGCCCGCGGCCTTCACGGCCGCCAGCAGGCTCTCGGCGGTGCCGCGGTGCCCCCCGCCCGCGTCCGTGATCAGCAGGAAGACCCGCTTGCGCGCGGGCCCCATCCCCGCCCCTCCGGACACGCCCTGCGAGCCCGGGCCCGCCGCCGGATACGGCAACCCGCCCCACGGTAAGGTGGCCATGCGCCCCCCGAACACCCGCAGCCGTCTCCCGCCGCGTAAAGTCGTGAAAAGCCTGGTGGATTTTCCAGGATGAAGCGTTCCTTGCCACCGCAATTCAAGGACTTTATTCGGGCCGTGTTAACGGGAGGAAACGGAAAGGTTGTTTGTTTGTAAATTCAGGGCGGGCCTAGGGATCGCCCTCCCCGGGCCGGGAATCCTTCTCCGGGGGGGCTGCCTGGGCGGGCGGTGGCGGATCGGCGGAAGGCATGGCCTCGGCGGCATGGGCGGGTGGAGCCGTGCCGCCCCCCGCCGGGGGTGCCTTGCCGGAAAGCAGGGCCTTTTCCAGGGCCTGCCGGTCGATGTGGGAGACGATGACGGGCTTGGCCTCGACGTCCAGGCTCCGGGGGAGGATGAGGATCAGCGCGGTCAGGAACAGGATGGCAAGGATCAGGGCGATGACGCCGGAATGCGGATTTTCAGGCCCGGCCTCCTCGCGCTTGGCCGCGGGCGTCTCGGCGCGCGCGGGGGGTGCCTTGGGATCCGGGGTTCCCTCCACCAGGGCCGGCTTTTCCCCGGGCGGATCCGCGGCCACCTCCCCCGGTCCGGGGAAGGCCCTGGCGAAGGCAAGGGCCTGGTCCATGGCGCCGGCCGGAACCCGCTGGGGCACTTCCAGGCGCTGCCCCACCTCGACCCTGTTGGGGTCGGGAACCAGCGCCCGGTTGCGGAGGAAAAGGAGGGGCCACTGCCAGGGATCCCCGAAGACGTTCTTCCTGGCCGCGATCTTCCAGAGGCAATCACCCTTCCGGACCACGTATACCCGGACGTCGGCCCGGGCCGTCACGGCAGGATCCATCCGGGGCGCCGGGCTAGCCCATCCCGGTACCAGGAGGAACAACCAAAGAGGGAGCCACGCCGCCACCTTCAAGGCAATCCTCATTATTATAGCGATCTGGATGTGGAAGCATTTCACCTATCAGTATTATAACACGAAAAAGTCAATTATTTTAAAATACAGAATGCCGTTTTAAAAATCCACGGTCGCTAAGCTTTGGATCCAAAGTCACAAAGCCCGCGCAAGGAGCAGGCCTGGCAGGCCGGATTCCTGGCCTTGCAGACCCTGCGGCCGTGCCAGATCAGCCAATGGGAAACCATGCCCCACGTTTCGGGAGGCACCAAGCCGCCCAGTTCCTTTTCCACCTGCAGCGGATTCTGGGACCTGAACAGGCCCAGGCGCTTTCCCACCCGCAGCACGTGCGTGTCCACCGGAAGTCCGGGCTTGCCGAAGGCGTTGAAAAGCACCACGTTGGCGGTCTTGCGCCCCACCCCGGCCAGCTCCACAAGATCCTCCATGCGGTCGGGCACCTCGCCGCCGTGCCGCTCAACCAGGGCCCGGGAACAGGCAAGCAGGTTGCGGGCCTTGGCCCGGAAAAGGCCAATGCTGCGGATGAGGCCCTGCAGGCGCTCGGGATCGGCCCGGCTCATGGAAAGGGCGTCGGGAAAGCTGGCGAAGAGGGCCGGGGTGACCCGGTTGACGTTCTGGTCGGTGCACTGGGCCGAAAGGATGGTGGCCACCAGCAGCTGGAAGGGGGTGCGGAAATCCAGCTCGCAATGGGCCCGCGGGTAAAGGCGCGCCAAGGCCCGGAAGATCCGGCCGGCCCGGCGCCGCTTTTCCTCCCGTTTGGGCCCGGAAGGCTTAGGAGTCATAGGCCGCGCTGCCGATGAAGCGGGCGTCGAAACGCACCCCCGCGCGGTAAAAGAAAAAATAGCCCGTGAGGCGCAAAGGGTTTACAATCTGGTCCAGCACCAGGTGGACAAGCCAGCCCAGAAGCAGGCCCAGCAGCCAGGAAGGCCTCGCCGAAAGCGCCCAAAGCGCCGCCACGAGGGGGAACCATTCCCAGGCGTGCAGCACCAGCACCAGGCGCCGGGCCCGGTGCTTCCCGAAATGGTCGAAGAAGTCCCCCAGGTCGAGCCGCCCCTTCTCCATCACGTAATCCAGGACGTGGTCGAGGTCGACGAAGATCCCGCTGAGGCAGAAGGCGCCGGCCAGGGCCGGGTCCCCGGTGGCCAGGTAGAGGCCCGCCGAAAGGCTGGCCGAAACCGCGGCATGTTGCCAAAGGTCCAAGGAATTCCTCCAAAAAGGTCGAGGGCATGAAAAAACTACCGCATCTTCTGGTCTGCGACAAGGACGGAAACATCTTTCCCCACCCCACCCTCAAGATGGCCGGCCGCTCGGCCGACAGCCTGGTGGAGGTCTTCGCCGAGGAGCTGATCCCGCTGCCCCAGGGCTCGGAAATCTTCTCGCTGCCGCGACGGGTTCCCTGGGGATTCGACGAGGAGACGGGCGAGTTCGTCGCCGTGGAGAAGGGCCCCAACGGCGAGGAGGTCTGGGGCGTGGCCGCCTTCATGGCCCCGGCCCACACCCAGTTCCTGCTGCCGGCCTACCGGGCCCTGCCCGACGCCCCGCGCCTGCCCCTTTTCGCCTACACCGCGGTCGGCGACCTGGACGGCCGGCTGTGGGTGGCGGGCTGCCGGGTGGATCCGGACCGCCGCCAGGACCCCCCCACCTTCGACCTGGACCTGGTGCGCGAAAAGGTGGCGCTGGCCCTGGAGGCCAGCCCCGAAAACCGCCTGGTCCACCACCTTTCCCAGTGCGCCCTGGTGAATTCCTGCCCGGCCGCCAAGAACTTCTTCCTGGGGCGTTACGAGGCGCCCCTTCCCACCTCGCCGGCCTGCAATTCGGACTGCGTGGGCTGCCTGTCCTTCCAGCCGCCCGAGGCCGGCTTCCCCTCCACCCAGCGGCGCATCCAGTTCGTGCCCAGCGTGGAGGAGATCGCCGAGGTCGCCGTCGGCCACCTGCAGACGGCCCCCAACCCGGTGGCCTCCTTCGGCCAGGGATGCGAGGGCGATTCCCTGCTCAACGGGCCCCTGCTGGCCGACGCCATCCGGCTCATCCGCGCCCGCACCCCCCGGGGCACCCTCAACATCAACACCAACGGCAGCCGGCCGGACTGGGTGCGCCTGATGATGGAGGCCGGCCTCAACGCCATCCGCGTGTCGATGAATTCCGCCCAGGAGGCCTGGTACCGGGCCTACTACCGGCCCCGCGGATACGGGTTTTCCCAGGTGGTCGACAGCCTCCGCGAGGTGGTCCGGGGCGGCGGCAGGGCTTCCATCAACTACTTCGTCTTTCCCGGGGTCTCCGACCGGGAGGCCGAGCTGGAGGCGCTGCTGAATCTGGTGCGCGAAACCGGCCTGCACCTGATCCAGTGGCGCAACCTCAACATCGATCCCGACCTCTACCTGAAGACCCTGGGCCCCCTGGAAGGCGCCGGCAGGGCCCTGGGCATCCCCTTCCTGCTGAAGGAGATCCGGCGCCAGTTCCCCTCCCTGCGCCACGGCTACTTCAACCCGGCCTGGAGCACCGAAACCGGCGGCCCCCAGGCCGAGGCGGTTTCAACCTAGGCGCCGGGGACAAAAAAAGGCCGCCGCCCTTCGGCGGCGGCCCCGGGGCCACTGGCTTCAGATTTTTTTGCCGTCCTGGATCAGCTTCCTCACGAAATGGTCCAGCACTTCAAGGTCGCCTTCCTTGATCAGGATGAAGGTGATGCCGGCGTGGAACGACCCGGGGTCTTCCTGGCCCGGCGAGGCCCAGGCCACTTCGGAGAAACCCTTCAGCGCGCCAGGCTCCCCGGGCAGCCCGAGTTCCAGCCGGATGACGTCCCCTTT
>JAJYGY010000043.1 GCA_021790555.1 bacterium | reverse complement strand
GCCTTGTACCGCCGTAGCCGAAGGCGAAGGCGTAGGGCTGGCCACCGGCCCCTGGCAGGCGACGCTGAAACCGTTGTACGAGGCCGTGCCGGCCGTCCCGTTGCCCGTGGACGTGCAGATGCCCACCAGGTAGCCGGAGGCCATGGGCAGGGTGGCGCTGGCGGCCTGGGTCCAGCCGACCCCGTCGGCGGAATAGTAGGACGTGAAGGTGTCGCCGCTTCGCACCACGCGCAGGTAGGCGGGGGCCGGGCCGCTGGTGTAGCTGCCCGCGCCCGAGGCGTTGTCCATGCCGCCGATGAAGGTCCGGTACCCGGATTCGAAATTGCAGCAGCTGTAGGTGGCGGCGATGTAGAAGTCCACGGCCCCGGCCGCCGTGCTGTCGCGCAGCATGATGCCGGATTTGGCGTTCCAGTTGGCGGCCGTGAAGTTCACCTTAAGCCGGATGTCGGCGTCCTGGTCGCAGCCCTGGTACACGTAGCGGAAGTTGTCCCCCGTGCCCCCGATGTCCCCGCTGGCCGTGGTGACGCTGAGGCTGCCCGCCATGGCCAGGGAGCCCGAATGGGCGTCGCCCACGTCGGCCACCGACCAGAACCCCGCCAGCGAGCCTCCCGTGAAGGCGTCACCCTGGGCGCAGGCGTAGGGGGTGGGGCTCAAGGTGGCCGTGGGGGTCCCGGTGAAGGTGGGCGTGAAGGTCGGGCTGGCCGATTCGGGCACGATCTGGATGGCGCTCAAGGTGGACTGGCCGCCGCCGGGCACGCCCAGCTGGATGAAGATCTGACCCAGGGCGTTGACCGGCACGTTGTCGAAGACCTGGTCCAGGGCCTGGTCCTGGCCGGCCTGCGAGGCGATGTCGAAGTCGTTCAGGACCTGGTTGCCGTTGATGTAGGCGTTGACCAGGCGGCTGCCCGCGGCGTTGCCGTCGATCTCGGCGAACTTGAGCCTCACCTGGTAGTCCCAGGGCTGGACCGGGAACGCGTAGGTGACCACGTCGCCCTGGCGCTCGGTCTGGTACAGGGCGGGGTCGGTGGTGCCCCCGATGGCGCTGGCCGTGGAGTTGGGCGAGCCCCCGGTGAAGTTCTGGTCGGCCGACCACAGGTTGCCGGCGCCGTCGGTATAGGCCGGCCCGCCGGCGTTGACCCTCCAGGTGAGCTGGGGCGTCTGGGGGGTCCAGGTGGAGGTGGGCGTGGGCAGGGGGGTGGCGGGCTGCCAGCAGGGCGTGGCGCCGGTGATGGCGTTGTAGACCGTCTGGGCCATCAGGGCGTAGCCCGTGTCGTTGAGGTGGACCCCGTCGGCGCAGTAGTCCGGGGACTGGTTGTACAGGGCGTCGAACATGTCGATCATGCAGACATTCTCCCGCTGGGCCAGGTTCACCATGGCGGGCAGGAGGGTGCCCGCCACGATGTCCTCGGTGATGCCGTAGGCCGGCGCCTTCACCCAGCAGGGCAGGGAAAGGTAGACCTTGGGATGGCTGGGCAGGCCGCGGAAGAGGTCGATCATGGAGGTGAAATCGGCCACCAGGTCGGCGTTGTACTGCCAGTCGATGGGCTTGGTGTCGTTGGCGCCCAGGTCGATGACGACGATGTCCGGGTTGAAGGCGATGGCGTTGGCCATCTGGGTGGAGCCCCAGTAGGGCTCCTGGCCGAGCTTGAGGATGCCGGCCCCGGAATAGCCGTCGTTCTGCACCAGGTAGCCCGGGCCCAGCAGGTTCTGCAGCACCGCCGGGTAGCTCTTGGTGGCCGGGTTGGAGGAGCAGGTGCCGAAGGTGATGCTGGCGCCCACGCAGGCCACCCGGATGGGGCCGGAGGGAGTGGCCGTGGAGGTGCCTTGTACCGCCGTAGCCGTAGCCGAAGGGGAAGGCGAAGGCGTCGGTGAGGCGGTCGGGGTGGGGGTGAAGGTGGGGGTGGCGGCCGGCTGGGGGATGACCTGGATGGCCGAGACCAGGGCGTTGATGTCCGGGCTGCCCGCGGCGCCGGAAAAGGCCAGGGTGATCTGGCCGCCCGAGGGGGCGACGTTGTTGTAGACCTCGTCCAGGGCACGGTCGGCCCCGCCGGTCGAGGCCACGATGTCGAAGCCGGAAAGCACCTGGGTGCCGTTCAAGGAGACGTTGAAGACGCGCTGGCCCGGGCTGGTCCAGTAGTTCTCGCAGAACTTCAGGGTCACCTGGTAGCTTCCGGCCGGCACGGCCAGCGTGTAGGTGAAGCTGGAGCCCCAGTGGGTGGCCTGATACAGGGGCTGGTCCGGGGCGCCCGGCAGGCAGCCGGCCACGGCGCTTAAGGTGGTGGAGGAGGCCCCGGAGGAGAAATCCTCGTCCGCGGCCCAGACGTGGCCCTGGCTGTCGGTGTAGGCGCCGCCGCCGGCGTTGATGCGCCAGGTGGACTGCACCACCGGCGTGGGCGTCATGGTGGCGGTGGGCGTCGTGGTGGGCGTGCCGCAGGGCAGCACCTGGATATAATTGATGTTGGTGCCGGCGTCGCCCGGGTCGTTTTCCAGGGTGACGGTGGCCCCGGCCGGGATGTTCACGCTGACGCTGACCTGGGCGTAGGTGGTCCACCAGCTGTTGGTGGTGGGGAAGGTGACGGGCCCCCTGTTGGCACCGTTGACGTAAAGGTGCAATTGGCCCGGGTTGCTCTGGGTGCAGTACTGGATGGTCAGCCCGCAGCCCGCCATCACGTTGCTGAAGATGGCCGAAGACCCGGTGCCGATGTTGGTGATCTCGTAGAGCCCGGTGGCCGCCAGGTCGCGCGACAGCGAGGCCGTGCCGCTCAGGGAGGCGTCCTGGGCCACGTACACCCCGTCGGAGGGGGGCGGGGCCGCCCCGGCGAAGGTGCCCAGGGTGTTGCCGCCCATGGTCTTGGCCGCGTTGTTCTGGGCGGCGGTGATCTGCTCGTAGGCGTAGTCGCCCAGGGGCTTGGCCGTGGGCTCCACGACGTAGATGCCACCGGCGCCGGTGGCGAAGGTGAAGGCCGTGGCCGTGGTGGTCATCAACACGCTGTTGTCGGAGACGCGGCGCACGTCCACGGGCTGGCCGGGCCAGGGGTTGGCCACGGTGCAGGGGTTGCCGGTGAGGCTCTTCAGGCCCACGTATTTCACCGCCCCGGACTCCTTTTCCGAGCTGACCAGGAAGCCTCCCCGGGCCGCCAGGGTGAACTTCTGCGCCATGCTGGAATCGCTGATGGGCGCCGGGAAGACCCGGATGACGCCGTCGTAGCTCTGCATCATGGTCTCGTTGAGGGCCGTGATGTTGACGCCCAGGTATTCGAAGACCCCGTTGGTGTTGGTGCTCTTGCCGTTGGGGTAGTTCTGGTACATCTCCATCATGTCCTGCATGCCCTGCCAGGCGTCGTCGCCCAGGCCCAGGCGGGCGGCCTGGATGGCGTCCGGCGACCAGATGTTGCCGTAGGGGAAGGGCCGGTTGTTCCAGTTGTTGACGCCGAAGGAAAGGTCCGGGGAGTCCAGACCCACCACGCCGTAGGGCCAGGCCAGTTCGCAGGTGACGTTCTCGTCGTTGCTGGGGGTGGGCAGGGGCGGGTCGCAGGGGTAGTACTGGCCGGGGTTGTTGGGGTCCACGGGGTAGGCGACCAGTTTCGAGAGGATGTTTTGCCACTGGGACACCAGGCTGGAATCCACCCCCAGCATCTGGGCCGTGGCGATGGCCTCGGGGAACAGGCTGCGGACGGCGGCCAGGTCGGTGATGGCGTCCTGGATGTCCCAGTAGGTCTCGTGGGCGTTGTCGCCGAAGCTGCCGTCCACGGTCATGGGCATGGTATACTGGCCGTTTCCGTTGAGGGCCAGGATGCCGGAATAGAACACGCAGACCTGCTTCATGAAGGGGTAGGCCGTGGAGGTGAGGTAGCCGAAGTCGCTGGTGTAGAGGTACTGGTTGTACATGTTCTCGGCGGCCTCGGCCCCGCTGGAATAGATGTTCTGGGTCCACTGGCTGTAGATGGTGCCGCTGTCGTTGCCGTCCCAGCCCATGGTTTCGGGCACCCAGAGGCCTGGCAGGTTGTAGCGGGCCTGGGTCTGCGACTGCAGGAAGGCGGCGTTGCGGGCGTAGAGGTTGTTGAAGGTGTTCATCATGTCCGGGTGGTTGGCGGCCAGCATGCCGTTGTACAGGTCGCGCTGGTTCCAGTACCAGTAGGCGTTGCTCCACACGGTGTTGTCCCCCTGGGGCCGGAAGACGCCGTTGATGAAGTGGCAGGGGTAGTTGCCGTAGCCGCCGGCGGCGATCATGTAGGTGGCCAGGTAGTAGAGGTTCTCGATGTAGTCGGCGAAGCCGGTGGAATTGGAGAATCCCACGAAGGACTTCTCCCAGAAGGCGTTCCACCAGGACTCGTAGGAGGACAGGGTCGAGGCGTAGGTGCCGGCCACCGAGGCCAGCAGGTTGCGGGCCTGGGTGACCGAGTCGTGCCCGGGCGCGTCCAGGCGGCTGGCGCAGGCGATCCAGATGGTGTAGCTGGCGGCCGGGGTGATGTGGAGCTGCACCTCGCTGTTGCTGACCGCCTGGGTGGTGAAGGGGGTGCCGTCCACGCTGGCGGCCAGGGTGTAGCCGAAGTTGCCCGGGTCGGCCTGGCCCCGGCTGAACCCCGCGCTGGTGGCGTTGGCGTAGGAGGTGACCGTCTCCCAGGTGGCCAGGTTGGGCACGTTCCAGTTGGTGAGGTTGCTGACGTCCCAGAGGCTCAGGGTGAGGGTGACGGAAGTGACGCCGGAGCGGGTGTCGTCCACGTGGATGCCCATCACCTCGGAATCCGGCGCGCCCATGATGGTGACGGTGCGGTCGCTGTCCCAGGTGGTCGTCAGCGTGCCGTTGAACAGCGACAGGCGCTGCAGGTAGCTGGTATAGCCGGTGTCGATGGCCGGGTTGGTGGACAGGTTGATGAGGCCCTCGGAATAGGCCCCCTGTTCCGAGGCGTCCACCCCGGAGATCTGCGCGTTGAGCCCGTTGGCGTCCCACACCATCATGCCCACGCGGCCGTTGCCCACCGTGGCGCCCTTCACCGAGACCGTCACCGGGGAGGCGTAGACGACGTCCTGTTTGGACAGGTAGGCCGGGTAGTCCACGTTGAGGGTTCCCGTGGACGTGTTGAAAGCCTCCCCGCCCGGGCTGGCCAGCAGGGCCGTGGAGGCCATCATGCCCAGCGCCGCGAGGGCGCGAAAGAGCGCGGTCCGGATTTTGAAACCCGTGTCGCGCGTCCGCATCAGCGCCTCCATGCCAAGGTTACTTCAGAATGTCGATCAAAACCGGGTGCCTGGCCTGGCGGCTGAGCCCGTTCTGGCGCGATTCCAGCACGGCATAGTAGAGATCGTTGGCCAGGCAGTCGGACCAGCCGGCCGGCAGTGGAACCCTGTTCCATCCGGCCTGGTAGGCCCCGGGGATGGGCAGCACCAGCACGCAGTCCATGGCCTTGCTGTACAGGCGAAGGGTGACCTGGTCGGCCGGGCCTTCCAGGTCCACGGCGAAAACGCCCGGGTTGGGGTTGGGAACGGGCACGGCCTGGAGGATAAGGTTGACGCCCGAAAGCGCGCCGGGTCCCCCGGCGGCGGATGAGGGCGCCGCGGTCCCTGACGGGGTCGCCGTGGGAGAAGGCATGGGTGTGCCGGTCATGTCCGCGGTGGGCGTGGCCGACGGCGACGCCGTGGGCGAAGCCGAAGCCGTGGGCGAAGGGCTGGAACTGGGCCTTGGTGAGGGCGTGGCGCTGGGCGACGCGCTGGGCGTGGCGGAGGGGGAAGGATTCGCCGTGGGCGAAGGGCTGGAACTGGGCCTTGGTGAAGGCGTGGCGCTGGGCGACGCGCCGGACGTGGCGGAGGGGGAAGGATTCGCCGTGGGCGAAGCCGAATCCGTGGGCGAAGGGCTGGAACTGGGCCTTGGCGAGGGCGTGGCGCTGGGCGACGCGCCGGACGTGGCGGACGGAGAGGGCGTGGGAGAGGCCGAACCCGTGAAGCCCGCGGTGGGGGTTGCCGACGCCGGCGGGGTCGCCGAAGTTGACCCGGTGGGGCTTGCCGTCAGGCTGGGGGACGGCGTCGCCGACGAGGAAGGCGACATGGTCGGGGACGCGCTGCGTGTGCCTTGTACCGCCGTAGCCGAAGGCGAAGGCGTGGGACTGGCCGGGATGGAAGGGGACGCCGTCGGAGTCCAGGTCCGGCTCGCGGTCGCGGAAGGTGAGGCGGTCGGGGTCGCGCTGGGCGAGTCGGTCGCGGTGGTGGTTCCCGTGGGCGAGGCCGTGGGCGAGGGGCTGGCCGTCCGGGTGGCGGAAGGCGAAGGGGTCGGCGTGGCCGTGGGCGTGCCTTGTGCCGCCGTAGCCGAAGGCGTAGGCGTAGGCGCGTTGCACAGCACCGTGAAGTTGTTGTACGAGGCGGTGCTCACCGAGCCGTTGCCCGTGGACGTGCACACGCCGATGAGGTAGTTGGAGGCCATGGGCACCACCTGGCTGGAACCCAGGGTCCAGGCGCTGCCGTCGCCGGAATAGTAGGACGTGAAGGTGGTGCCGCTGCGCACCACGCGCAGGTAGGCGGGGGCGGCCCCGCTGGAGTAGGCCCCGTTGCCCGTGCTGGTGACGTTGTCGTTGCCGCCGGTGGTGGAGCGCACGCCGGTCTCGTATCCGCAGCAGCTGTAGGTGGCGGCGATGTAGAATTCCACGGCGCCGGGGTCGGTGCTGTCGCGCAGCATGATGCCCGACTTGGCGTTCCAGTTTCCGGCCGTGAAGTTGACCTTCAGGCGGGCGTCCACGTCCTGGCCGGTGGGCTGGTAGACGTAGAAGAAATTGTCGCCCGTGCCGCCGATGTCGCCGCTGGCCGTGGTGACGCTGAGGCTGCCCGCCTCCACCACCGAACTGGAGCCGGCGTTGCCCACGTTGGCGCCCTGCCAGAAGCCCGAAAGGGAGCTTCCCGAAAAGGCGTCCGCCTGGGGGCAGCCCGGGGCCGGGCCGGGGGTGGGGGTGGGCGTGGGCGGGGTGCCCGAGCCGGAAAGGAAGAACCACTGGATGTTGAAGAGGTTTCCGGCCCCGCCGGTGTAGACCAGGTACAGGTTGTGGGTTCCCGAGGCTCCGCTTAAGGAGCAGGAGACGTCCTGCCAGCCCTGCCAGCAGCCCGTCACCGGCACCGCGCAGGTTCCGATGAGCGTGCCGGTGGGGCTGTCCAGGTGGATTTCGATGTTGCCGCCGGGCCCGGCGCCGGCCACCCGGGCGGTGAAGCTGAGCATGCCGGCCAGGCTGACCTGGTTGTACTCGGTGGTGGAGCCGTTGCTGATGAAACCCACGTCCTGGAGGCCCTCGGAGCAGGTTTCGGTCTGGACGCCCGAGGAGGCGTTGTAGCTGGCGGCCAGGGTGGGGGAATAGAGCGGAAAGCCGGAGCCGCCCTGGGGGGCCACCGCGCTCTGGGCGAAGTTGAGGTTGGTGACGGTGTTGTTCTGGAGGATGGCGTAGCCGCTGGCCGTCCCCAGATAGGAGGGGCCGGCGCTTCCCACCGCGATTCCGTTGGCCCCCGGGGAACTGATGGTGTTTCCCTCCAGCACGTTGTTGGTGCTGGTGGAGAAATCCACGCCGTCATACAGGGCGTTGCCGATGGTGTTGCCGCCCACGTAGGCGTTTTCGATCGTGCCCACCCCCTGGGCGTTCCCGGCGTTGCCGATCATGATGGCCGCCTGGCGCTGGCCGTAGCCGTTTCCCCCGCAACGCAGCAGGGTGTTGTTGGTCACGCTGGCCGAAATCAGGTCCGACCCGTTGACGCCGAACCGCGTCACCCCCAGGCCGTCGAAGCGGGGGCTGTCCTCGAGCAGGTTGTTCCGCACGACGTCGTTGAAGCCGCCGTAGATGCCCATGCACTGCCCGCCCCAGGGCGCGATGGCGGTGTTGTTTTCGTAGGTGATGTTCTGCATCATGGTGTAATAGGTGGTGTTCCCGCCCCCGTCGACATTGTAGTTGACCGAATTGATGGCCATGGCGTCGTCGCCGGTGCCGCGCACGAAGTTGTTGCGGTAGGTGAGGTTGGTGCCGATGCCGCGCGAGTCCTGCACGTTGTTGAAGTTGCCGCCGTCGGCCCAGGTGCTGAGGGTGCGGCAGTTCTCCGCCACTCCGTTGTTCCCGGCGCACCAGAAGGACGAGGTGACGTGCTGGATCCAGACGTTGTCCACCAGCCAGTTGTCCCCGCTGAAGTCCACGGCCCCGTTGTTGTTGTTGCCCGCCCGGCTGACCGCGTTGCAGTCCAGCAGCACGTTCTCCAGCGTGCAGGAGACGCCCTCGATGATGTTGGCGATGCCCTGGGTGTTGTTGGCCGGGGTCACCCGGTAGAGGGTGCTGTACCAGGGCCCGGCGCCCTCGATGGTGATGCCGGTGGCCTGCAGGCCGCCGTTGACGGCGCTGAAGTAGAAGGTGCCCTGGGGGATCCAGGCGATCTTTCCCTGGGCCTGGGCCGCGGCGAAACAGGCGTTGATGGCGCCGGTGTTGTCCACCGACATGTTGCCGGCCACGGCGTTGTAGGGGGCGTCGGTGATGGAGATGGCGTTGGCGGGCTCGGACAGGGCCGGGGGCGGGTTTTCCACGTCCACCACGTCGATGCCGTAGTAGCTGGCGTTGTCGTCGGATTCCATGCGGAAGGAGAAGGTGCTTCCCGGGGCGATGGGGGCGCCGCTGACGAAGGCGTGGGTGTCGTTCCAGAAGTCGCGGGGGTAGTAGCCCGCCGCCGGGGTCTTGTCGGTCTGGTCGTTGTAGTTGACCCCGATCTCCTCGTAGCAGTAGTTCTGGTGCGAGTTGACCGGGAAGGACTGCCGGTACACGCCGTCGACGTAGAGGTCGACGGTGGAGTCGATGCCTCCCCCGCCGGGCGCGTCCGGGATGGTGGACCGCAGGTTGATGGCCGTGATGTCCTGGCCGGTGTTGTTGGTCCACTGGACGTACTGGCCGTCGTTGTTGAGCAGCACGTAGGCGTGGCCCGAGGCCTCCAGCTCGGGACTGGAATACTGCGACACCGGGGGCGTGGTGACGGCCACGATGGTGGCGCCGCCGCCCAGGGTGCCGGCCTCGGCCTCCAAGCTGGTGAAGGGCGTGGAGGCGCCCACCTGGGTGGTGGTGGTGCAGGGGTCCGGGTTGAAGGCCGTGACCGTGGGAGTCGGGTTTCCGGCCGCGCGGAGGCAGGAGGCCGCCAGCAGGAACAGCCCCGCCAGGCTCATGGGATGCCATTTCAACATTCGGTCCATCCTTTCATTTCAGGACGTAGATCCGCACGGGCCCGGTGGCCTGGCGACCCTTTCCGTCCTGGAAGGATTCCAGGACGCCGTCATAGAGACCGTTGGCCAGCGGGGCCTCCCAGCCCGGGGGAAGCGCCATCTTTTGCCAGCCGGGCTGGAAGTCGCCGGGCACGGTGAGGTCCTCCGCCAGGTTCATGGCCGGGCTGTAGAGCCGGACGCGGACCTGGTCTGCCGCGCCCTCCAGGTCCAGGGCCAGGTACCTGGGATTGGGGTTGGGAACCGGCCAGGCCTTCAGGATCAGGTTGACCCCCGGGGACCCGGCGGGACCAGGCGTCGCGGCGGTCGCCGACCCGGCCGGCGTGGGCGAGGCGGAAGCCGAAGGCGGGGAAGCCGCTGTCCCGGATGGGCTGGGTGTGGCGGAAGGGGACCTGTCCGCCGTAGCCGAGATACTTGGAGTGGAGCCAGGCGAGGCGGAGGCGGATGGCGTGGGCGTGCTGTCCGGCTGTGCCGGAGAGCGCGTCGGGGTCGCGGAGGGCGAAGGAGGGGCAGTCGCTGTCCCGGAAGGGCTGGGCGAAGGGGCCGGAGTGCGGGTGGCGGTGGTGCTGGGACTGGCGGCCGGGGTGGCGGTGCCGGAGGGGCTGGGTGAAGCGGCCGGGGTCGCGGTGGTGCTGGGACTGGCGGCCGGGGTGGCGGTGCCGGAAGGGCTGGGCGAAGCGGCCGGAGTGCGGGTGGCGGTGGGGCTGGCGGCCGGGGTGGCGGTGCCGGAGGGGCTGGGCGAAGCGGCCGGAGTGCGGGTGGCGGTGGTGCTGGCGGCCAAGGTGGCGGTGCCGGAAGGGCTGGGCGAAGCGGCCGGAGTGTGGGTCGTGGTGGAGCTGGAAGTCGCTGTCCGCGTGGCCGTGGGAGAGGCTGAGGAGGTCCGGGAAGGCGAGGCGGTGGGCGTGCCCGTGGCCGAAGGCGTGGGGCTGGCCGTGGGGCTTGGGGTGGAGGTGGGGCTGAAGACCGGCCCGGTCACGGTGAAGGCCGTGGGCAGGCTGAAGCCGCTGGCGTTGCCCAGGCTGTTGATGGCCTTCACCTGCCAGGTATGGCTTCCCGCGCCCAAGGG
>JAJYGY010000046.1 GCA_021790555.1 bacterium | reverse complement strand
AGTCTTACAGGCGGCTTTGAGGCGGGCAGTGAACAGCGGCGTTGACATCGAAGACGCCGTGGCTTAAAAATCAACCAACCAAGGAGCCGCCACCAAGTTCAACTGGCGGCGGGACATTTTCGAAAAAGAAAAATCGCGCGCCTTTTCGCCATCGCAACATTCCTGCTCGCGGGGTACACATGGGTTATCGCCGGCCTCGCCGCGGCCACCTCCGAACATGTGGCGCTCCTATGGACCAGATTATTTGTGCCTTTGGCCTACTTTTTTATCCCGGTGCTCTATCATTTCTGCGTCGCCTTTTCCAGGCGTGAAAATGCCACTACAAAAAAGATATTGTACGCCTCTTACGGCTTCGCAAGCCTTTTCACCGTCCTGAAGTGGCTACATACTTTTCCAGAACAGGTGGTCCAAAAGGGATCGTTGGGATGGTTCCCATCCTATGATCCCATGTATTGGTACTGCGTGATCCCATTCTGGATCGCTTTGACCATTCTAGGCTTAGGCTTGGTCATCTCCCGTTACCGGAAAACAACCTCTAAAATCGAACGGAACCAGATCAACCTGTTCTTCGCCTCGATCTTCCTGCTTTTCCTCCTCGCCAATTCGAACATGATTCCAGGAATTTCATTTCTTGGGGCATTCGGACCGGTGGTGTATGTCGCCGTGATGTCGTACGCAATCACCCGGCATCGCCTCTTTGACGTGAATCTCATATTGAAGCGGGGGGCTCTGGCGGCCGGCATCATCTTTCTTTTGCTTGTCGGCTATGTCGCGTTCCTACAATGGATTTTGGAGGCTCTCTTAACACAAACCCAGGCAAACCTGGCGACCAAGGTCTTTTTCGCCGCTCTTTTCATCTGCCTCACCTTCGAATTCTTCCGGAACTGGGCCTCCCGCTGGGTCAACCTGCTCTTCCGGGTGAAGGAATTCGACCATACCCGGCTGCTGCTGGAATGTTCCGAACTCTATTCCAAGTCCCCCTTCCTGCGTTCCTACATCCCTTCCCTGGCGCAGCGGTTGAGGCAGGAGCTGGACCTGGACGTGGCGGCCCTCTACCTGATGGATCTGCAGACCGACGACTTCAACTACCTGGGCGTTTCGCCCAGGCCGGAAAAGCTGCCGGCGGGCCTTCCCAAGGGCCACCTTCTGCTGGAGGCCCTGGAGGCCCAGAAGGGCATCGTGGAACTGGAGCTCCTGCTTTCGGCCTTCGACGACGAGGAGGAGGGCATGCCCATCAGGGGGGAGAGGCGCGCCGCCGTCATCGCCGAGCTGCGCGCCCTGGACCTGGGCCTGCTGGTGCCGGTGTATTCCGAATCGCTGCTCACCGCGGTGCTGGCCCTGGGGCCCAAGCGCTCCGGCGTGATGTTCTCGGACCGCGACATCACCTTTCTTGAGGCCCTCTCCAACCAGGTGGCCACGGCCGTGGAGAATTCGCGGCTTTACGACAGCGTGGCGCACGTGGACCGCCTGGCCACCATCGGCACCCTGGCGGCGGGGGTGGCCCACGAGATCCGCAGCCCCATCAGCGCCATCATGACCTACGTGGCCCTGCTGCCGGACAGGCACCAGGACGCGGGCTGGATCAACCGCTTCATCGGCATCGTGAAGGGCCAGACCATCAAGCTGCAGAGCATCGCCAACCAGCTCACCGGGTACGCCCGCAAGAGCTTCCTGCAGCAGGGAGCGGTGAACCTGGGAGCCCTGGTGGGGGAGCTTCCCCAGGTGATCGGGCAGGAATTCTCGAAGAAGATGGTCCGCTTCGACGTCCAGGAGCCGGAATCCGAAATGAGCACCCTGGGCGAGAAGGGCGCGCTTTCGCAGGTGCTCACCAACCTCTGCCTCAACGCCCTGCACGCCACCAAGGCCGAGACCGGCATGGTGTCCGTCCGCGTGACCCGGCCCGAGCCCGCCTGGGTGCACCTGACGGTGCGGGACAACGGCATCGGCATCCCGGCGTCCATCCTGCCCAAGCTCTTCCAGGCCTTCTTCACCACCAAGCAGGACGGCACCGGGCTGGGGCTTTCCATCAGCCGCAGGCTGGTCCGCTCGCACGGGGGCGACATCACCGTCTCCAGCGTGGAGGGCCAGGGCAGCGAATTCACCGTCGTCCTGCCGGCCGCCCAGAACGGCCGCTACGTGGCGCCCGAACTGGTGCGCGACCGCAACGAGGAAGACCAGGTGATCCACGGAAACCCCAAGGACAACTGACGGCCCGCGGCGGCAAGCCGGGAGTTCCCATGACCCGACAACCCAGCTGGAACGTCGTGCTGGTGCACCCCGACATCGCGGGAAACACCGGCAACATCGGCCGCACCTGCCTGGCCCTGGGCTGCCGCCTGCACCTGGTGAAGCCCTACGGATTTTCCATCACGGACAGGGCGCTGAAGCGCGCCGGCATGGACTACTGGAAGGACCTGGACCTCGTGGAGCACGCCGGCCTGGAGGCCTGGTTCTCCAGCCTGGGGCCGGACGCCCGCGTGCTGCTGCTTTCCACCAGGGGCGCGACGCCCCTGCCCCAGGCCGACCTTTTACCCGGGACCCACCTGGTGTTCGGCGCCGAAAGCGCCGGCCTGCCGCCCTCGGTGTGGGGGCGCTTCGGCGCGAGCTCCGCCCACATCCCCATGGCCGAGGGCGCCCGTTCGCTCAACCTGGCCTCCTCGGTGGGCATCGTCCTGGGCGCGGCGCTGGTGAAGGCCGGCCTCAGGCCAGGAATTCCCTGATTCTCCTCAGCAGCACGGCGGGCGAGAAGGGCTTTTGCACGAAATGGGTGCCCTCCTCCAGCACGCCCTGGTGCACGATGGCGTTGTCGGTGTACCCGGACATGTAGGCGACCTTCAGGCCCGGCTTGATGGCCAGGGCCCGGTCGGCCAGGGCCCGGCCGCTCAGGCCCGGCAGCACCACGTCGGTGAGCAGCAGGTCGACGGACGCGGCGGCCTTTTCGAACAGCGCCAGGGCCTCCTCGGCGTCGCCGGCCCGCAGCACCCGGTAGCCCGCCTTTTCCAGGGCCTGGTGGAGGAGCTTGCGCACCCCCTCCTCGTCCTCCACCAGCAGGATGGTCTCTCCCAGGCCGCGCGCCGCGCCGGTCCCGGCTTCCGCCGCGGGGGCCGGGGACGTTTCCCCCGCCGCCCCGGCCGGCTCCCGGGGGATGTACACCTTGAAGCTGGTCCCCCTGCCGGGCTCGCTGTAGACCCAGATGTTCCCCCCGCTCTGCCGCACGATCCCCCACACCGTGGAAAGCCCCAGTCCGGTGCCCCGGCCCATCTGCTTGGTGGTGAAAAAGGGCTCGAAGATGCGCGCCCGGGTGGCCTCGTCCATGCCCTGCCCCGTGTCGCTGATGGCCAGCATCACGTGCGGCCCGGCCTTGGCCTCGGCGTGCAGGCCCGCATAGGCCTCGTCCAGCTCCACGTCGGCGGTCTCGATGGTGAGCTTGCCGCCCCGGGGCATGGCGTCGCGGGCGTTCACCGCCAGGTTCATGATGATCTGCTCGATCTGGCCCGGGTCGAAAAGCACGCTGCCCAGGCCGGGCTGGAGGCGGGTCACCAGGTCGATGTTCTCGCCCAGCAGGCGCTTGAGCATCCTGCCCATTCCCTCCACCACGCCGTTCAGGCCCACGGAGGCCGGCACCAGCACCTGCCTGCGGCCGAAGGCCAGCAGCTGCCGGGTGAGCTGGGCCGCCTTGTCCCCGGCCTGCTGGATCTCCTTCAGCTCCGCCTCCAGGGGGTCCCCGGGGGCCAGGCCCTCCAGGCCCATGGAGGCGAAGCCGGAGATGACGGTGATGAGGTTGTTGAAGTCGTGGGCGATGCCGCCGGCCAGCAGGCCCACGGCCTCCATTTTCTGGGCCGCCTGCAGCTGGGAGGTCAGCTCGTATTCCTCGCTCATGTCGCGGATGGCCATCACCACCCCGCTCAGGGCGCCGGAAAGGTCGCGGATGGGGGCCCCGCTGCTGGCGATGGGCACCCGGCGGCCGTCCCGCGCCACCAGAACCGTGCCGTTGGCCAGGCCGATCTTCAGTCCCTCGCGCAGCACCCTGGCGACGGGGTGGTCCACGGGCTTCAGGCTGCGCTGGCTGAGGAAGCTCACCAGCGAGTCCAGCGGGCGCCCCAGGGCCTCGGCGCGGGGCCAGCCCGAAAGGCGCTCGGCCGCCGGGTTCATCAGGGTCACCCGGCCCTCCAGGTCGGTGGTGATGACGGCCTCGCCCATGCATTCCAGGGTGGCGGCCAGCTCCTCGCGGCTGCGCCGCAGGCTCTCTTCAAGCTCCTTCTGGGCCGAGACGTCGAAGGAGAACACCATCACGCCCATGGGGACCCGGCTGATCCTCAGGTCGAACCAGGCCCGGCCGCCGTCGGGATAGGCGAAATGGTTGATCATGCGCTGCGGCTCGCCGCCTTCCAGGCAGCGCAGCAGCAGGCCGTACATCTCGGTCTGGTCGATGCCGGGGTACTTCTCGGCCATGCGGCGGCCCACCAGCTCCTCGCGGGTGGCCCGGCCGTGGCGGGCCGCGGTGTTGTTGAGGTAGAGGTAGCGAAGCTCGGAATCGAGGACTTGCACGCCCTCGAACAGGTCGTCGAAAAGGGCGCGAAGCGAAGGCAGGAAATGGGCGATTTCATCCATGGCCGGTGCCTTTCAAGGGTCGCCTGGAAGGAGGGGCCCCACGCCGGGCCCCGGTCAGCCATTCACGCCGCCATTCTGCCCCAAAAATGTCCGTACTAAAAGGCTTTTTCTATTCCCGCTTTTTCCTCAATGGAAGGACCTGCCAGAGCCTGGGTTCGCGCAGCCAGATCCCCAGCCAGGCCACCACCCCGAAGGCGATATCCCCGGCGAAGTTGTCGCCGACCCTCAGGCGGGTGAGGATGGCGCCGCCCATGTATCCGGCCAGCAGGATGGCGCCCAGCACCGAGGTGGCGGGCACCAGGTAAAGGACCGCGCAGGCGATCTGGACCACGGCCAGGGGCAGCACCAGCGGGGCCGGGATGCCGAAATGGGCCATCCCCTGGGCCACCTGGGGGTTGCCGGTGAATCCCATGGCCGCGCCCATGACAAAGGGCAGGGCCACCAGCGCGGAAAGGACCCGGCCGGTCCACACGAGCTTCTTGTTGGGCATGAATTCCTCCTTGGGTTGGGCGCTTCAGCGCGCCGGTTTGAGGCGCAGGCCGCCTCCCGTTCAGGCGGCCTTGGACAGGTAGTCCTCAAGGTTCGCCAGGGTTCCCTCGAAGCCCAGGGGCGCTCCCCGCAGGAAAGGCTCGCATCCCGGATTGGCCCGCAGGATCTTGGCCTCCAGCACCAGCGCGGTCTCGTCCCCCCGGTCCTCCAGCAGGATGGTCTTGCGCATCACGAAGAAGGGCCTGCCGTCCGGGCCGGGCACCGAGCCTTCGGTGACCAGCTTTTCGGGCTCCTTCACCTCCACGAAGGTCTCCTCGGCGTCGTGTTCCACCCCCTCGGGCGAGCGGAAGCGGTACTTCCAGGCGCCCCCGGGCCTCAGGTCCACCTGGCAGACCGGCATGGTGTAGGGCCTGGGCGCCCACCAGTGGATGAGGTGTTCGGGCCTGGTGAAGGCCTCGAAAACCCTTTTCCGGGGGGCCTTCAGCACCCGGGTGAAACGCAGGTCCTGGGGATGGGGCTTTCCCCTGAAATCCCCCAGTTCGATCACGGTGGCCTCGTTCATCGCGCGCCTCCTTTCATGTGGGTGAGGTATTCGTCCAGCTGGTCGAAGCTTCCGGTCCAGCCGCCGGTCATGCTGTCGAAGGCCGCGTCAAAGGCCGCCCGCTCCTGGGCCGTGGCCCGGAAAGGCGCCCATTGAAGGGTGATCCTGGTGCCGGCCCCCTCCGGCGTGAAGGTCACCGTGGTGAGCATTTCCAGGGGCCAGGTGGGGCTCATGGGGTGGCGCGTCAGGCCTCCCGCCTCGTCGGAAAAGGAGTTCAGGTACACCAGCCGCGACGGCGGGTTGATCTCCCGGTAGGCCATCTTTCCCCACATCTCCCCTCCGTCCGAGGTGGCCATGCGGGTGTGCAGCACGCCCCCGGGCCTCAGGTCGGCCTTGGCGTGCTTCACCGCCGCGCCCTTGGGCCCGAACCACCTGGCCAGGTGTCCGGGGTCGGTCCAGGCCTTGAAGACCAGCTCCCTGGGCGCGTCGAAGACGCGCTCGATGACGAACTCCCTGCCCGCCAGGCCGGCCAGGCTCTCCTCCAGGCGCTCCAGGCTCTGGCGGGCCCCCGGCTCCATGCCCGACCGCAGCATGCCGTCGCGGTCCTGCCGGCCGGCAAAACGCACCGAAAGGGTCAGCAGCGTGCCTCCGCCCTCGGGCTCGAAGGTGGCCGTCTCCTCCAGCACGTGCCCGGGCATGCCCTCGTATTCCGAGGTGCGCGTCAGCCCGCGGTCCGGCACCACCTCGAGGTATTCCCCGTGGAAGGCGTGTTCGGCGCCGTCGGGGCCCTTCTGCGCGAAGCGCCAGGACCCGCCGGGCCTCACTTCCATCTTTTCCACCAGGGTCTCGAAGCCGCGCGGGCCCCACCATCGCGCGACCAGTTTGGGATCGGTATGGGCCCTGAAGACCAGCGCGGGTTCGGCGTCGAACCGGCGCTGGATCACGATTTCGGTGTCCGAGGCCAGCTTGAAGGTGGTTTCAGGATCCGCTGCCGTCGCCATCGCCTTTCTCCTTTCGTTGAAGTTCGCCCAGGTACTCCTCCAGACGGTCGAAGCGCTGCTCCCACAGGCTCCGGTAGTGCTCCAGCCAGTCCACGGCCTCCTTCAGGGGCTTGGGGCTCAGCCGGCAGGGCCGGCGCTGCCCCTGCCGCTGGCGCTCGATCAGCCCGCTCTTCTCCAGCACCTTCAGGTGCTTGGAGACCGCCGGCAGGCTCATCTTGAAGGGCCGGGCCAGGTCCTTCACGGCCACGCGGCCCGACCGCAGGCGCAGGAGCATGGCCCGCCGGGTCGGGTCCGCCAGGGCCGAGAACACGTTGCTGAGAGGGTCGCTTGGCATTTGATAATTAACCTCCAAGTTAATTAACTCATTGGTTAAATACACCTTCCGGGCAGGTTTTGTCAAACTAAAATTTTGATCTGGATCAGGATTTGAAATAAACCGGCAGTAAACAAAGGATAAAAATCTCACGGAAAAGCGGGGCGGATGATTTTCTGGCGGGATGTGCTAAAATATTTTTTGTCGAACACGAACTGGGAGGCCACGATGGAGATTCCGCCCGACATCCTGGAAAAGCGCAAGCCCTTCAAGTTGCCGGTTCACCTGGACCTCTACTACTGCGAAATCACCTCCCAGCAGGCCGAGCAGATCAAGGCCGACGACGGCAGCTTCCCGGATTTCCGCTTCATCGAAAAGCAGTACGACCCGCCGGCGCACGGGTTCATGTCCGGCTTCGCCCAGGACTATTCCCCCTTCGGCATCGGGGTCTGGGGCGACGCCCTGTGCTTCGGCGACCGCCTGATTGAGGCCCATTCCATCCTGGCGGTGCAGTTGCAGGTGGCGCGGGACCTGCTGAAGACCGTGGGGCAGGTGGTCTGGACCAAGCCGGCCCCGGCCGAGGCCCTCAACGCCGGCATCTGCCTCTTCGACCTGGCCGGGCCCGCCTGGAAGACCCTGAAGAATCACTTTTTCGAGCAGAAGGTGGCCCACCAGAAGGTCTTCAATCCCTTTCAATAAGCCCGCCCCTGGCAGGCCGTCAAGGACTGTTTTTCAACGGCCTGCTAGAACCCCACGCCCAGTTCCAGGCGCAGGAAGGATTCCCCCCCGTCCGCCGTGTTTGTGGAATAGCCCGCCTTGAGGCTGTAGCGGTCCGGCGCGCCCAGCCACAGCTGCGGCACCAGCACGGCCCCGCCCCGGCGCGAATCGAAGCGCGCCTCCATGCCGAAGCGGAACACTTCGGAGACGTCCCAGTGCGCGCCCAGCCAGGCCAGGGCCCCGGAACCGCCGCCGGAAGCGGGCAGGCTTTGGCCCAGGTTGGCGTCCAGGGTGAGGTTGCCCAGGTAGCGCGAGGCCGTCAGCCTGGGCTGGAAGGCCGTGTCCCGCGGCCCCACGCCGCCGCGCCAGTCCACGAAGGCGGCCAGGCCCAGCGAAAGGGGCCAGGGCTCCTGGCCCAGCACCCTCAGCCGGGCGCCCAGGCGGCTGGACCGCCAGTCCAGGCCCTGGCCGCCCTCCCGGGCCCAGGCGAAGCGGCCCGCCAGCATCCACCTGTTGGTCAGGCCGTATTCCACCAGGCCCTCGTGCCTCCACGGACCCCCGCTGCCGCCCCGGCCCATGTCCATCCGGTATTCCAGGTCTGTCTCGTGCGGTTCCAGCACGCCCGGGGCCAGGGTGCCGCCCAGGTAGTCGTCGCGCTGGGCCCGCGCGGCGGCCGGGGCCAGCAGGCAGGCCAGCAGGGCCTGGGCGATCAATTGGAAGGCGCGCGCTTTCATGCCGCCATCCTTGCGCCAACGGCCCGGCGAAGCAAGGAAAAAGGGCCTCAAATACCACCGCATGATGCGGGACGCCATCATGGACTACGTGGTGAAAAGCGCCTGAGGCCGAAAAGGCGCGGGCCGGCTCAAAACGGCCCGGAGGCGAAGCGGCCCCAGGCCAGCCGAGCCGCCAGCAGCACCTGCGGGATCCAGGAAAAGACATTCATGGTTCCCTCCTTTGCCGGGTCACCGGTCGGCGACAATATGGAAAGTCACCGGACGGTGGCTTCGGCCGCTCCCGGCCGCGCCAGGTTTCGGGCTCAAAGTGAAGGAAGGCCGTCCACCCTCTCGTGGATGACCCCTTGCACCTCCCCAAACACCTTCCTCCTTCCAATCTCCGCTTCCAGATCCTTGATCACGGCCGGCACCAGGTCCTCCATCCGGCCGGCCAAGTCCCGAAGGCCGTCCAGGACAAAGGCGGGTTTGAACTCGCAGGCCCTGGCCAGGGCCTCCCAATGTCTCCTGGACACCCGGTCGGGCGAATATTCACTGCCGATCTTCATGGCCAGGCGGGGGCTTAAGCCCGGATACACAGCCGTGCAGATCAGGTCGTAAGCCGGCGCCAGCCTGGGCCCGTCTTTGGGAAAAAGAAGCGAATAGTTCTTGGCATGGGCGTCCGAGTTGCCGACCAGGAAATTGAAGAAAATCAGGCGCAGGAAAGCGGCCATGTCCGTGGCCGGCTTCGCGGCGTGGTCGCGCAAAAGCCTCACCCCGGCCGCCACGTCCGGGCCGCCTTCGTTCTGGTACTTGTTTTCGGACGGGATGGCCAGGGCCTGGCAGAAGTCCTCTTGGTGGAGCCGCCGCACCACTCCGTCTTTGGCGCGTTCCCGGTCAAAACGCTCCACGCACAGGTAGGCCACGCTGCCGGCCCTGCCAAGGTGGGTCTTGGCGGCAGGCAGGCCCAGGCTTGAGGCCAGGCGGAGGCAGAAAAGCTCGTTTTCAAGAACGCCAGGATAACCCGGCGCCGCGATCTTCAGGATGTGCGTGCTGGGTTCATCCTTGCCGGGCAAGAAGAACCGCTCCTTGTCCAAGGTGAGAGCCAGCTTGTTTTGCGCCCCGGCCAGGGAAAGGCGCACTCCCTGGCCGGAAAGCAGGGGCCGTTCAGGAAGGCGCTTGAATAATTCCTCCAGGGCGCCTTCGCTGAGCGGCTTGCGTCCGGATGCCGGCCTGGGCTTGGACGGTTCCAGAGGCCGCAGCGAAACCGCCCCGGCGCATTCCCCGCCGATCTCGGCCAGCAGGGAAAAGTCGTTCCTTTCAGACACCCCCAGGGCCTTCGCCAGCCGGCCGCGGACCCCGCCTTCTGGAAGCATGCCTCCGAAGACCGCGTGGCAGGTCTTGTGGTCGTATTCAACCCCGGTCAAGGGCAGCGCCAGGGACAGGGCTTGGCCGCCGGCCTTCACGTACGCGGGGTCGTAGGAAAAACTGAGTCTGCCGTCGTCGTTTTGCTTAAGCCCGCCGGCTCTGCGATTGAATAGGAAGACTTCCAGAACCTTAGGCACCAGGATCCTCCAGGCGGATCTTCAGGCCCAGGGTTTTGGCCACCTTCAGCGCCAGGCCAAGCTGGCAGCGCGGCTTGCCGTTTTCCAGGTCGCTGATGAACCGGAGGCCCGTGTTGCACAGCCCAGCCAGCTGGGCCTGGGTGAGGCCCTGAGCCTTCCTGGACCGGCGAATCGCCGCGCCCAGGGTCTTGCTGTCTTCAAGTCGTTCGACCATGAAATACCCCCTGCCTGATAATGTTCCCGAACGGGAATATTATAGGGCAGAACCTCTCTCGTGGTCAATATATTCCCGTTCGGTAAAATTGAAAGAAGGTCTGGATGGCTGCGGTTTTGTATCCGGACGCGCACCGTTCGCCTGCTCCGCTTAATCCTAGCT
>JAJYGY010000296.1 GCA_021790555.1 bacterium | reverse complement strand
TTACTTCGCAACCTCATAAAACGGGCAATTTGTGATCAGGCGTTTGGCTCTATCTTTGCTGACGATATCTCGCTTGGAAATAGATTACCCCTAAGGCCAAGATCGTCTTAGGTATGTCTCTACAGATTTAGTTGTCGCCTGACACTTTTCACCTTGCAAAACAGATGGTCCTCCCATTGAAAAATCCCTTTCCACCCGCCCCAATATCCCTATAATACGGTCCTTCGCGACGCGTTCGCGCTTTTTATCCAACTTCTAGGATCGCTTTCATGAAATTAGGCATCGTCGGCCTGCCCAATGTGGGCAAATCCACGCTGTTCAACGCCATCACCAAGGCCGGGGCGCAGGTGGCGAATTATCCGTTTTGCACCATTGACCCCAACGTGGGGGTGGTGGCCGTGCCGGACGCGCGGTTGGAGTTTCTTTCCGGGATGTACGCGCCGAAGAAGACGGTGCCGGCCATGGTGGAGTTCGTGGATATCGCGGGGCTGGTGAAGGGGGCTTCGCAGGGGGAGGGGCTGGGGAACCAGTTCCTTTCGCACATCCGCGAATGCGACGCCATCGTGCAGGTGGTGCGGTGCTTCGAGGACAAGGACATCACCCACGTCACCGGCAAGGTGGACCCGGTGGGCGACATCGAGACCATCCTCACCGAGCTGGTGCTGGCCGACCTGGACGCGGTGGAGAAGCGGCTGCAGAAGTCCGGCAAGGGGGTGCGGTCCGGGGACAAGGTGGCCCAGGCCCAGCAGGCCCTGGCCGAGCGGCTGAAGGCGCACCTGGCCGGGGGCCGGCCGGCGCGGGCCCTGGGCCTGACGGAAGAGGAGAGGGAAGTGGGGCGCGACTTCTGGCTGCTGACGGCCAAGCCCGTGCTCTACGCCTGCAACGTGGGCGAGGCCGACCTGCCGGGCATGGGCAACGCCCACACCGCCAAGGTGGGCGAGATCGCCAAGGCCGAGGGCGCCCAGGCCATCCCCATCTGCGCCAAGATCGAGGCCGAGCTGGCCGAGCTGAAGGACGACGAGCAGGCCGCCTTCTTGAAGGACCTGGGGCTGGCCGAGCCCGGGCTGAACCGGCTCATCCGCGCGGGCTACGACCTGCTGGGCCTGCAGAGCTTCTACACGGCCGGCGAGGACGAATGCCGGGCCTGGACCATCGTCAAGGGCAGCCGGGCGCCCCAGGCCGCCGGGGTCATCCACACGGATTTCGAGCGCGGCTTCATCCGGGCCGAGATCATGTCCTTCGACGACCTGAAATCCAAGGGCACGGAAAAGGCCGTGCGCGAGGCCGGCATGCTGCGCCAGGAAGGCAAGGAATACGTGATGCGCGACGGGGATATCGTGTATTTCAAATTTAATGTTTAAAAAGAGGGCCTTCCGGGCCTGAAGCCCTTCCGTTTCAAAAAACCCCCCTTGCGTGCCAGGGGCCTTTTTGCTATATTTTCGCGTCCTTGGGATCCAGGGCGGGCCGAAACAGGGCCCGCCCTTGCTGTTTGAAAGTTGTCCGCTCATTTCGGCCGGATGCCCGCCCGCCGGTGTCAGGTTTCTGAATCTTCCTGTTCCATTCTCCGTGCGCTGAAACCGGACCATGCCCAAGACCCCTACCGCCAAATCCAAAGCCGCCCCGGCCCGCAAGGCCGCGGCCGGCGCCAAGGCCGCCCGGCGGCCCTACCCCTACACGTTCCAGGAAATCATCCTGGTGCTGCAGGAATTCTGGTCCAAACGCGGCTGCCTGATCGTGCAGCCCTACGACATCGAGAAGGGCGCCGGCACCTTCAATCCCAACACCTTCCTGCGTTCGCTGGGGCCGGAGCCCTGGAGCGTGGGCTACGTGGAGCCCTCGCGCCGGCCGCGCGACGGCCGCTTCGGCGAGAACCCCAACCGCTGCCAGATGTTCCACCAGTACCAGGTGATCCTGAAGCCCTCGCCCAACGACATCGTGGACCTGTACCTGGAAAGCCTGGTGAAGCTGGGCATCCAGCCGCGCGAGCACGACATCCGCTTCGTGGAGGACGACTGGGAATCGCCCACCCTGGGCGCCTCGGGGCTGGGCTGGCAGGTCTGGCTGGACGGGCTGGAGATCACCCAGTTCACCTACTTTCAGCAGGTGGGCGGCGTGGAGCTGACCCCCATTTCCGGCGAGATCACCTACGGCCTGGAGCGCATCGCCATGTACATCCAGAAGAAGGAGAGCTTCTGGGACATGGAATACGGCGCCGGCATCGGCTATGACGAGGTTTTCCGCGAGAACGAGCGCCAGTTCAGCCGCTTCAACTTCGAGGCCGCCGACACGGCCAAGCTCTTCCGCCATTTCGAGGACTTTGAGGGCGAGGCCAGGCGCCTGATCGAGGCCGGCATGGTGCTGCCGGCCTACGACTACGTCATCAAGGCCAGCCACGCCTTCAACCTGCTGGAGGCGCGCGGGGCCATCAGCGTCACCGAGCGCACCGGCTACATCGCCCGGGTGCGCGGCCTGGCCCGCAAAACCGCCCAGGCCTACCTGAAGCTGCGCGAGGACCTGGGGCATCCGATGTTGAAGGCGAAGCAGGGAACTTGATGGTTCCCAGTAGGGGCGTTTCGGGGATCCGTTTTTTTCGTTTTCGGGAATGGCTTCCGTGATCACCAAGGACTTCATCTACGAAATCGGCGTCGAGGAGCTTCCGGCCTCGTATATCCAGCCCGCCCTGGACCAGCTGGCCCGGGAGGCCGGGGAATTCTTCAGGGAATCGCGGCTTTCCTTCGGCTCCATCCAGGCCGACGGCACGCCCCGGCGCCTGGCCCTGATGGTCTCCAAGCTTGAGGAAAAGCAGGAGGCCTGGGCCGAGGACGTGATGGGGCCCAGCGCCAGGGCGGCCTTCGACGCCGAAGGCAAGCCCACCCAGGTGGCCCTGGGCTTCGCCCGGGGCAAGGGCGTGGAGCTTTCGGCCCTGGCGGTCAGGAACACGCCCAAGGGCGATTACGTCTTCGCCCACGTGGAGCGCGCCGGCCGCTTCGCCACCGACCTGCTGGCCGAATGGCTGCCCCAGGCCACCCGGCGCCTGGCCTTCCCCAAGAGCATGCGCTGGGGCCAGGGCGGGCCGCTGCGTTTCGCCCGGCCGGTGCAGTGGCTGCTGGCCCTTTACGGCGACAAGACGGTGCGCTTCCGGCTGGAACACCTGGAAAGCGGCAACGTCACGTCCGGCCACCGCTTCCTCAAGCCCGGGCCGGTGAAGGTGAAGGACGCGGCCTCCTACCCGGGCGCCCTGGAGAAGGCCCGCGTGATGCTCCGGCAGGCCGACCGGCGCGCCGCCATCGAAAAGCTGCTGAAGCGCGACTGCGAGAAGGCCGGCCTGCTGCCCGTGGAGGACGCCGAGCTGGTGGAGATCTGCGCCAACCTGGTGGAATGGCCGGCGGGCCTGCTGGGCCGCTTCGACCCCGCCTACCTGGAGGTGCCCGAGGAGGTGCTCATCTGCACCCTGAAGGAGCACCAGCGCTACTTCGCCGCGCGCGACCATTCGCAGAGGCTGGCCCCGTCCTTCTTCGTCGTCACCAACGGAGGGGACCGCAACCTGGACGGCGTGCGCCTGGGCAACGAGCGGGTGCTGAAGGCCCGGCTGGAGGACGCCAAGTTCTTCTTCATGGAGGACCGCAAGGCCGCCCTGGCCGACCGCCTGGAGGAGCTGAAGAAGGTGGTCTGGCTGGAGGGCTGGGGAAGCCTGGAGGAGAAGTCGCGCCGGCTGGAATCCCTGGCCGGATGGCTGGCCGAGCGCCTGGACCCGATGCAGAAGGGGGCCGCCGCCAGGGCCGCGCTGCTTTGCAAGTGCGACCTGGTCACCAACGTGGTGGGCGAGAAGGAGTTCACCTCGCTGCAGGGCGTGATGGGAGGCATCTACGCCCGGCTTTCGGGCGAGAGGGAGGAGGCCGCCCGGGCCATCGGCGAGCACTACCGCCCGCGCTTCGCCGGCGACGGGATTCCGGTGAGCCGGGCCGGGCAGATCGTGGCCCTGGCCGACAAGCTGGACAACCTGGTGGGCTGCTTCGCCGCCGGGCTCATCCCCACCGGCTCGCAGGACCCCTACGCGCTGCGGCGCCAGGCCGCCGGCCTGGTGGCCATTTTGAGGGAACAGCCCCAGGACGCGCCGCTTTCCGAGATGATCAGCTTCGCCGCCGGCCTGCACGGGCCCAAGGCCCTTTCCCAGGCCGCCACGCTGCTGCCCGCGGTGGGCGACTTCATCCGCCTGCGCCTGGAACAGGCCCTGCTGGACAGGGGCTTCGGCGCCGACCTGGTGGCGGCCGTGGTGTCGCGGCGCTTCGACCTGGTGGGCGAGGCCTTCCGCCGGGCCGAGGCCCTGACCACCCTGCGCCAGCGCGAGGATTTCGAGGCCGTCACCCAGGCCTTCTCGCGGGTCACCAACATCCTGGCCAAGGCGCCCGAGGCCGGGGCCGTGGACGAGAACCTGCTGAAGGAGGAGGCCGAGCGGCGCCTCCACCGCCGCTTCCTGGCCCTGCGGCCCGGGGTGGAAAGGCTGTGCCAGGCCGGGAATTTCGTCGAGGCCTTCGGGCAGCTGGGCGAGCTGTGCGGCCCCATCGACGGCTATTTCCAGGAAGTGATGGTGATGGCCGAGGACGCGGCCCTGCGCTCCAACCGGCTTTCCATGCTGGCCCAGGTGGCGTCCACTCTGGAATTGATCGCGGACTTCACGAAATTGGTGAAAAAGTAGGCGGAGAAAGTTGACCGGCATCAAAGAAAAAGAAGTGGGAAAGCGGTGTAATCCGGGGATGGATCGATTCCATCCCGCCAAAGGAGGAAGTTCCATCCGGTTGTTTGATTGATCCCTTTCATTTCAGGAGAAAGCACATGGCAGCCAAAAAAGCGGCGAAAAAGTCCGGGGCCAAGGCCGGCAAGTCCAAAAAGTGGGTCTACTTCTTCGGGGCCGGCAAGGCCGAGGGCGCGGGGCTGAGCAAGGACGTGCTGGGCGGCAAGGGCCAGGGCCTGCATGAGATGAGCCGCATCGGCCTGCCCGTGCCGGCGGGCTTCACCATCACCATCGACGCCTGCGCCGAGTACTACAACCTGGGCCGCAAGTTCCCCTCGGGCATGGAGGCCGAGACCCTCAAGAACCTGGAGATCCTGGAGAAGGCCACGGGCAAGAAGCTGGGCGACCCGGCCGACCCCCTGCTGGTGTCGGTGCGCTCGGGCGCGGCCCGGTCCATGCCCGGCATGATGGAGACCATCCTCAACCTGGGCCTGAACGACAGGAGCGTGGAGGGCCTGGCCAAGAAGACCGGCAACCCCCGCTTCGCCTACGACGCCTACCGCCGCTTCATCCAGATGTATTCCACCACGGCCATGGGGCTTTCCAAGGAGCCCATGGAGGAAATGCTGCACGACGTCAAGCGCCGCCTGGGCGTCAAGACCGACCCGGAGATCCCGGCCGAGCCGCTGAAGAAGCTGTGCCAGGAATACAAGGAATTCTACAAGAAGAACATGAAGGGCCAGGAATTCCCCCAGGACCCCAAGGAGCAGCTGTGGGGCGCCATCAAGGCCGTGTTCGGCTCCTGGGAGGCCGAAAAGGCCGTCACCTACCGCCGCGTGGAGAAGATCACCGACCTGAAGGGCACGGCCGTCAACGTGGTGCAGATGGTGTTCGGCAACAAGGGAGAGACGTCGGGCACGGGCGTGTGCTTCACCCGCGACCCCAACAACGGCGAGAACACCTTCTACGGCGACTGCCTCATCAACGCCCAGGGCGAGGACGTGGTGGCCGGCATCCGCACCCCCATGAAGCTCATCGAGCTTGAGAAGCGCCTGCCCAAGGCCTACAAGCAGCTCTGCCAGGTGCGCCTGACCCTGGAGAAGCACTACAAGGACATGCAGGACCTCGAGTTCACCATCGAGGAGGAGAAGCTCTACATGCTGCAGTGCCGCACCGGCAAGCGCTCGCCGGCGGCCACCTTCCGCATCGCCACGGACCTGGTGAAGGAGAAGCTCATCTCCAAGGCCGACGCCGTGTCGCGCATCAGCAGCGAGGACATCGAGCGCCTCTTCTACCCCGTCATCGACCCCTCCGCCGGCAAGCAGAAGCTGGCCGAGGCGCGGGTGGCCACGGGCATCAACGCCGTGCCGGGCGCGGCCTGCGGGCAGGTGGTGTTCACCGCGGCCGACGCCGAGGCCTGGGCCGCCAAGGGCAAGAAGGTCATTTTGGTGCGCCGCGAGACCAGCCCCGAGGACGTGGGCGGCATGCACGCGGCCCAGGGCATCTTGACGGCCACGGGCGGCAAGACCAGCCACGCGGCCGTGGTGGCCCGCGGCTGGGGCAAGTGCTGCGTGGTGGGCTGCGAGGCCCTCAACATTTCCGGGAATTCCATGCAGGTGGCCGGCAAGACGGTGAAGGAGGGCGACTTCCTCACCCTGGACGGCTCCGCCGGCGAGGTCTACCTGGGCGAGCTGCCCCTGAAGAAGCCCGAGCTGCCGGCCTCCTACCACACCCTGATGGGCTGGGCCGACGAGCTTCGCACCATCAAGGGGCGCCCCAACGCCGACACCCCCGACGACGCCGAGAACGCGGTCAAGATGGGCGCCGAGGGCATCGGGCTGTGCCGCACCGAGCACATGTTCTTCGACACCGAGGAGCGCCGCCTGGCCATCCAGGAGATGATCGTGGCCGAGACGCTGGAGGCCCGCAAGAAGGCCCTGGCCAAGCTGCTGCCCATCCAGCGCGACGACTTCGCCGGCATCTTCAAGGCCATGAACGGCAAGCCCGTCACCATCCGCCTGATCGACCCGCCCCTGCACGAGTTCACGCCCAAGGACGAGGCCGGGGTGAAGAAGCTTTCCGACATCACCGGGCTTTCCACCCAGGCCATCTGGCACCGCTGCGAGCAGCTGCACGAGTCCAACCCCATGCTGGGCCACCGCGGCTGCCGCCTGTGCATCACCTACCCTGAAATCCTGGACATGCAGGTGACGGCCATCATCCAGGCCGCCATCCAGGTGGCCAAGCAGGGGGTCAAGGTGCTGCCCGAGATCATGATCCCGCTGACCATGGACCGCAAGGAGCTGCAGATCCTCAAGGACCAGGCCAAGGCCATCGCCGACGACCTGATCAGGAAGGCCGGCTCCAAGGTGTCCTACATGATCGGCACGATGATCGAGATCCCCCGGGCGGCCCTGCTGGCCGACCAGATCGCCGGGGTGGCCGAGTTCTTCAGCTTCGGCACCAACGACCTCACCCAGATGACCCTGGGCCTCTCCCGCGACGACGCGGGCCGGTTCCTGCCGGCCTACGTGATGAGCGAGAAGGAGGGGGGCAAGGCCATCTTCCGGGACGATCCCTTCCAGAGCCTGGACCAGTCCGGCGTGGGGCAGCTGGTGCAGATGGGCATCGCCAAGGGCCGTTCGGTGCGCAAGGACCTGAAGGTGGGCATCTGCGGCGAGCACGGGGGCGAGGCCAAGAGCGTGAAGTTCTGCGTGGCCGCGGGGATGAACTACGTGTCCTGTTCGCCCTACCGCGTGCCCATCGCCCGCCTGGCCGCCGCCCAGGCCGCCGTGGAGGCGAAGAAGAAGTAGGGGATGGGGCTTTCGCCGGGCTTTCCGGGAAGGATGGACTCCATGGGCGAGATGTCGGTGTGGGTCAATTTTGTTTCCGGAGGCCTGGCGGGGGCTGTTTTTTCCCAGGGAGCCGCGTGGGGACTGAGGCTGAGGGAACGCGGGAAGGAACGTGAACGGCTTTCATCGGCCATTCAGAGCGAGGTCCGCTGGAATATCGGGAAGCTGGCTTCGTTTCAGGCCGACCTCCAGGCGGTTTACCGGGATGAAAGAGCGGGATCGGGGGGTCTTTTTCCCTCGCTGCAAAGCCTTCGCGCTCCGGTGACATCCAGCCATTTTTGGGAGACAGACAGGAGTTTCCTGATTTCCACCTTCAGCGACAACCAATTGGAATTGTTGACCCTCCACTACGGCCGGGTTAACCAGGTCGGAATTGCCTGGAGAGGCCTTCGCGATTTTGTCGATTGGGTTTTGGAGACGCCGGGAAGCATGTCCACCGGGAGAAGCCTTGCGCTGGGCCGTTCCAGGGTGTATTCTTTGCTTGAAATGGCGGCGGCGGTGACCCTCCAAGGCGTCCCGGGGAGGAAAAGATGAAATTCATCAAGGTTGAAAACCATGGAAGGGGCCTGTTGAGCGGGTTTTACCATCCGGCGACGGTGCCACATGGCAGCCCCGTACTCGAAGGAAAGCTTCCCGATCCCAAAAGCAAGGTCATGGACAAGGATTTCCTGTTCGCCTATGGCGCGGCGGTGGGAAAGGGCCGTAGGTTGCTGATCCAGGTGGACGAGGAGAGCGGTTTGTTCAAGGGATGGATGACCCCCTTGACGGAAGAGGAGAACGTGTTGGCTTGAAGCGATGGTCCAAAAGATCCGGCAGGGCAAAGGGCGTTCCGGGATGTTCCTCCGGGACGCCTTTTTTGTTTCACCACCCCGGGGCCGGCCCTTGACATCCCGGATCGATGACCCTATCGTTGAACGTGTCCTTTTCCGGGGGAGCCATGACGGTGACGGTTTCGAGCAAGTACCAGGTTGTCATTCCCGAGGAAATCCGCCAGGCCACCGGCATCCGGGCGGGCCAGAAGGTGGAGATCGTGAAATACGGGGACCATATCGCCGTGGTTCCCGTGCCCGAGCCCAAGTCCATGCGGGGCTTCCTGAAGGGCGCCAGGCTGGGCCGTTTCCGCGACCGCGGGTACGCCGCCGTCCTCACCGATCCCACCGGTCCCAGGACAAGGCCTTCAAGGGGCTGCCGGGCGTCCGGTTCGTGACAAAGAGGAAGTGACGGCGGTCCATCACGGCAAAGGCGCCCCGCGAGGGTCGCCTTTTTTTATGGTTCCATTCTTTCGGGAGGCGGCATGGACAGGCACATCGCCCAGGTGGGGGAGTTCCACGGGAAGTTCGGGGTCTACACGCGCCAAAGCCCCACCACCGACATCCCCGGGGACGTCAAGGAACTGCGCCTGCGCCTGCTGCAGGAGGAGCTGGACGAGCTGAAGCAGGCCGTCGGGGCCGACGACCTGGTGGAGGTGGCCGACGCCCTGGGGGACCTGCTCTACCTGGTCTTCGGCACGGCCCACGCCTTCGGCATGGCCGGGAAGCTGAAGGAGGTGTTCGAGGAGATCCACCGCAGCAACATGTCGAAGCTGGGGCCGGACGGCCGGCCGGTGCTGCGCGAGGACGGCAAGGTGATGAAGGGTCCGGGTTTCTTCAAGCCAAACCTGGCGCCCATCCTGGGCCGGGCCTGATTTTTGTGGTTGGATTCCGGACCGGGCCTGGCCTAGAATGGCCGCGGATTTTGACCACCTGACTGGAGGGAGCATGAAGGCGGGGATTCTGGGTTGCCTGCTGGCGGGCCTGCTGGCCCTGGTTCCCGGGGGGCGGGCCATGGCGGCCGGCGATTCCGGGCCGGGCACGGCGGACCTTTCCATCTCGGTGACGGCCACGGTGCTGGAACACCAGGGCCGGGTGTGGTACCGCACCGAGGAGGGGGACAGCGGCGAGGCCTACGACGGCCTCATCCTGGGCCAGGGCGACAGCATCCGGACCGGCCAGGGGGCCTGGGCCCGCCTGCTGGTCTCCAACCGGGGCACCGTGGGCATCGAGGAGAACACCCAGCTGGTCCTGAGCCGCATGAGCCTGGACGCCCAGGGGCACAAGTCCGTGCGGATGCGCCTGATCAAGGGCCTGTTCAACGCCGTGGTGGACAAGCTGACCCTGGGCGACAGCTTCAACGTGGAGACCCAGAACACCGTGGTGGCGGTGAAGAGCACCCAGTACCAGGTGGAGGCCGGCGCCGAGACCCGGGTGGAGGTGGGCGAGGGAGAGGTCTGGATGAAGGGCCCCCGCGGCGCCCACGTGGCCGTGATGCCCGACATGACCGATTCGGCGGGGCCGCGCGGCTTCGGCCGGCTGCGGCGCCTGGCCCGGGGCGAGATCCGGACCCTGCGCGCGCGCCTGCTTCAGATCCGCAAGGTGCACGAGGAGCGCGTGATGATCCTGCGGCGCCTGCGCCAAATGCGCCGCAAATCCATGCAGGAATTGCGCCGCCGCATGCTGCGGCGCTGGATGAAGCGCCGGGCCGCCAGGGGAAGGCTGCGTGAATCGCGGCGCGGGACCCTGCGCCAGCGGCTGGCCGAGCGCCGGCGCGAGGCCCTGCGGCGCCGCCAGGGCGGGGAAGGGCGGAAGAGGCCCGAAGAAAGGCGCCGCCTGGAAAAGGAGAGGCGCGGGGAACAGCCCTGAGGACGGAATGAAGGTACTGATCGCGGGCGGAAGCGGCATGATCGGCAGGGCCCTCACCCGGGCCCTGGAGGCGGACGGCGACGAGGT
>JAJYGY010000357.1 GCA_021790555.1 bacterium | reverse complement strand
TGGACTTCAGCTGCGCGTCCAGGGACTTCTTCTGCTCCGCCTGCCTGGCCTTCAGGTCCTCCAGAACCCTGCGGCCCTCCTCCACCTTCTTCAGCAGTTCCTGCCGCTGCCGCTCCCAGACCGAAACCTCCGCGTCCAGGGCCCGCAGCGACTCCAGCTTGCCCAACTGTTCCTGCATCACCGTCGATTCGCTCACCACTTCGTCCATTCGGCCTCCCAAAGAGGCTTCAGTTTACCCGCGCCGCGCAGGGCTGGCAAGGGCTGTTTGGCGGGCCCGGCGGGAAATTCGCGCTTGCCGCGGCCCGAATCCCTGGTAGCATGTGCCCGTCCCCGGGCCCGCGGCCCCCCGCGGCCCTTGCCCTCCACTCCCTCTTGTCCATGGCATCCAAGACATTCCTGGCGCTCCTGGCGGCCCTTGTTCTCCAGGGCGGCGCCCTGGCGGGCCCGCTCTTCGTCACCAGTTCGGATTCCGGCACGGCCGTGTTCGACCCCTACCGCTGGAGGCTGGCGGGCACCCTGGAGCATTCCCGCGACCCCTCCCAGCTCGTCTTCGAGGAGGACGGCGCGCGCCTGTGGACCATTTCCACGGACGGAAAGGCGCTCAACGAGGTGGACCTGGACTCCAACCGGGTGCTGCGGCGGCTTGACCCGGGCTTCCCGCCCCTGGCCCTGTGCCCGGCCGGAAACGGCCGGATGCTGGTGGCCTCCGCCTGGGGCGACCTGCTGCGCCTGATGGACACCCGGCAAGGCGGCCCGCCGGGCGGGTCCCTGGAGCTGCCGGGAAAGCCCCTGGCACTTTTCCCGCTCCCGGACGGGCGGCGCGCCGCCGCGCTGCTGTCCCTGCCGGCCGGCCCCTCCGCTGTTTCGGGCACCGCCGTGGAGATCCTGCTGGCGCGGTCCCTGAGCCCCACCCAGACCGTGGACCTTCCCTTCCCGGCATGGGACCTGGCCTTCTCGGGGGACGGGCGCTACCTGGCCGCCAGCCACGAGCGGGAGGGCCTGGTCAGCCTGGTGGACCTGCGGGGCCGTCGCCTGACGCGCCAGATCCAGGTGGGCCCCGGTCCCCGCGGGCTGGCCCTGAGCCGCGACGGCGGCCTGCTTTGGGTGGCCCACCGCCAGAAGGACCGGCCCACCGGATGCGTCAGCCTGGTGGACCTGGGCGCCGACCGCGTGGTGGCCACGCGGGACCTGGTGGGCGAGGTCCGCGGCCTGGCCCTCCTGCCGGCCCAGGGAGCCCGGCCCGCCCAGGTGGTGGTGGCGGCCGTCATCCCCGAGGCCCAGCGGACCGGCATGCTCTACTCCCTGGACCCTGGCCTGAAGCGGATCCTGGACGACCAGCCCCTGGCCGGCCGCCCCCTGCGCGTCCTCAGCCCGGTTTCGGCGGCGCCCCCCGGCCCCTCCGCCCCGGCGCCGGTCCAGGTTTCCCGGGCGGCCGGGACGGCGGCCACCCCCGCGGCGGACGCGGCCGGGCTGGGCGGTTTCCTCAAGGCCGGATTCGAGGGCAGGGTCCTGGACAGGCGGGGCGGCGGGCCCCTGGCCCGGGCCCGGGTGTGGGCCGTCAACCCGGCGGGCAGGACCTTTCCAGGCACGGTGGACGGCCGGGGGGACTACCGCATCCCGGGGCTTCCCTGGGGCAGCTACCGCGTGGAGGCGCGGGCCTCCGGCTACCGCGACCTGACCACGCCGGCCCGGACCCTGGCCTTCACCTCGGCCCTCCGACTGGACCTGGAACTGATCCCCCTGCCGCCCCCAAAATAAAAAAAGCCGGTGGCAAGCCACCGGCTTTTTCCCGCGCCCCGTCCCGGGCGGATCATTCCAGTTCGAAACTCACCGTCACGCTCTGGCGGATCACCACCTGCCCGGGCGCCAGCACCGGTCCGCCCCCCTCCTGGGCCCTGGCCCCCATGGCCATGGCGGCCATGGGCACGGGCCCGCCGTGGATCTCGCGGTTGTCGGCGCTGATGGAAAAGGCCCTGCCCACCTTCTCGCCCAGGGCCCCGGCCATGGAGACGGCCTGGGCCTTGGCGTCGCGCGCGGCCCGCTCGCGGGCCTCCTGCTCGTACTTTTCCATCCGCGAGGACTGGAAGCTGAGGCCCTGCAGGTTGTTGGCCCCCGCGTCCAGGGCCGCGGCCAGGAATTCGTCCAGCCGGGAAAGGTCCTTGAAGGTGACGGACACGCTGTTGCTGACCCGGTATCCCGTCAGCACCCGCCGCCCTCCGGTGGGATAGTCGTACTGCGGGCCCACCGAAAAATTGGCGGTCTGCACGTCCTTGGGGTCCACCCCGTAGCGCCGGGTCAGGGCCAGCACCTGGCGGATGACCTTGTCGTCCTCGGCCTTGGCCTTCAGCAGGTCCCTGTCCGTCTTCTCCACGCCCAGCACCACCAGGGCCTCGTCGGGCACCACCTTCACCTCGGAGGAGCCCACCACGGTGATCAGCCTTCCCGGCGCCTTGTCCGCCGCCAGGCCGGCCGAAGCCAGCAGGACGGGGGCCAAAGCGAACGCCATCATCATCATCTTTTTCACGGCATCCTCCCCGCTCAAGCTGATTTTATTGCTCCCGACCCCATCCGATCAACCTTCCATTGCCCGGCCGCCGGGGCCCACATGCACGCCGAGTCGGCCGGAAAAGGGCAAAAAAAATCCCCACCTGTGCCGTGAAAGCCGGACTTTTGAACCCTAAATCAACAGGTGGGCGCCCTCAAGGAGGCGCGCTGGAATTCCCCAAAGGGCTTCACGGCGCCCCCAAATTCGGGCTCCCTGTTAAAAGGGTTGTAGGATCAAAATAATCCAGCCCCCACGCACACCGCAGGGATATCCTTATTTAACACATCCGGACCGTCCCGGCAAGCCGGCCGGGGTCAGTCCCTGGCCCGCGCCCGGGCCGCGTACACGCCCAGGCACCGGTCCGAGACCACGCGGTAGCCGGCCTTCTCCAGCGCCGCCTCGGCCTGGGGGTGGGTGATGCCGCTCTGCAGCCAGACCACCCCGGGCCGGATCCCGGCCGGAAGGGCCAGCAGCTCGTCGGCCAGCTCGGGAATGGCCTCGCTCCTGCGGAACACGTCCACGATGTCGGGCCGCGCCTTCAGCTCCGACAGGCTCTTCAGGGCCGGCCTGCCCAGGGCCTGGTCTATCTTGGGGTTGACCGGGATGAGCTCCACGCCCCGCTCCTGAAGCATCCGGGGGATCTCGTACGAGGCCCGGCCCGGCTTGGACCCGTCCGTCATGCCCACCACGGCCACCAGCCTTGCCTGGGCCGCGGCTTCCAAAGCCTCCTGGTCTGAAATCGGCATTTCGTCCTCCCGTCAGAAGGGAATTTCGAGCCCGTCCTTCCAGAACTTGCCGGTCTGGCCGAAGGGCGCGACGGCCAGGGCCAGGGCCCCTTCGGCGGACTGGGCGGGCTCGCCCGGCGCCTGGGGGCCGCCCATGTCGGTCTTCACCCAGCCCGGGTCGAAGCTGTTGACCGCCACCCGGCCCTTCAGCGTGTCGGACCACAGCAGGGTCAGGCCGTTCAGGGACCACTTGCTCAGCCGGTAGGCGGCGATGTCGTCCCCGGCGCGCATGGCGTCCAGGCAGCCGGCCCCGGAGCTGACGTTGAGGACGCGGGGCTCCCGCCCCTTCTCCAGCAGGGGCAGCAGGGCCCGGATGAGCCGGTGGGGCGCCAGCACGTTGGATTCCAGGTGCAGCCGCAGGTTGCCGCCGTCGCCGTTTTTCAGGTGGCCGGGGAACACCATCACGGCCGCGTTGTTGACCAGCAGGTCCAGGGCCCCCCAGCGCTCCTCCACGGCCCGGACCAGGGCCTCCTCCGAGCCCTCCTTTTCCAGGTCGGCCCGCAGGGCCTGGAAATCGCCCAGGGCCGAAAGCAGGGCCGCCGCCTTCCCCAGCCGGTCCGGATCGCGGGCCACGCCGATGAGGCCCGCCCCTTCGGAAAGGAATTTTTTGGCCGTCTCCAGGCCCACGCCCCGCGACACCCCGGTGATGAGGACCCTGCGGCCCTCCAGTTTTCCAGCCATGCCTTGCCCCCTTGAAAACGCGTTGTGAGGTTTCCCGCCTTCGTGGCGGCCGGCCCGCTAGCGCTTGACCAGCCCCAGCACCTTCAGGTAGCGGGTCTCGGGCATGCCCGCCAGCACGGGGTGGTCGGCCCCCTGCCCTCCCCGATGGACCTGCTGCAGCAGGCATCCGGCGTCCTTGGCCGCCGCGTTGAGCACGGACACAAAACGCTCCTCGTCCACCGCCTGGCTGCAGGAACAGGTCACCAGCAGGCCCCCCGTGGGCAGCAGCTTCAGGGCGCGGTAGTTGATCTCCTTGTATCCGCGCAGCGCGTCCTCCAGGCTTCCCCGTCCCTTGGTCATGGCGGGCGGGTCCAGCACCACCAGGTCGAAGCGCTCGCGGTTCTTTTCCATTTCACGCAGCAGGGCGAAAACGTCGGCCTGCCGGAACTCGCAGGCCGGCGCCTGGTTGAGCCCGGCGTTGATCCCGGCCAGCTCCAGGGCTTCGGGCGAGGAATCCACGCCCAGGACGGAGCTGGCGCCGCCCCGGGCCAGGGCCACGGAAAATCCCCCGCTGTAGCAGAAGGCGTTGAGGCAGCGCCGGCCCCGGGCCATGCCCGCCAGGGCCAGGCGGGTGTCGCGCTGGTCGAGGAAGAACCCCGTCTTCTGGCCCTTCAGCAGGTCGGCCTGGAAGGTGAACTCCCCCTCGCGGAAGCGCAGGGCCGGAAGCGAGGCCTCCTCGAAGCCGGGCTCGCTCCACACCAGGCCGGAGCGGGGCTCAAGCCCCTCCTTCTCGCGGCCGAAACCCTCGCTGCGCTCCACCAGGGCGCGGCAGCCGGTGAGGCGCTTCAGCTCGGAGAACAGGAAGTCGCGGTGGCGCTCCAGGCCCAGGCTGGTGATCTGGGCCACCAGCACCGGGCCGAAGCGGTCCACCACCAGCCCGGAAAGCAGGTCGCCTTCGGAGAAGACCAGCCGCAGGGCCTCGGCGCCTTCCAGGCGGTCCGCCCGCCAGGCCAGCGCCGCCTCCAGCCTGGAGCGCAGCAGGGCCGGCACGTCCTCCGGGTCCGCGAACTCGCCCTCGCGGGCCAGCACCCTCACGGCGATGAGCGAGCGCGAATTGAGGAAGCCGAGGGCCAGCGGCCGGCCCTTGGCGCTCACCAGCCGGACCAGGCTTCCCGGGGTGTGGTCCTTTTCCTTGAAGTCCAGCTCGTTGCGGAAGGCCCACAGGCTGCCCGAAAGCAGCCGCTGTTCACGGCCGGGTTTGAAGGAGAGGGTGGGGATCATGGGGTGCGCAAGGCCTCCTCTGAGAAACGCGCCGGGTTGCCCGGCGCGCGGCGCCAGCAGCGTTCCTCCACTCCCGAGCCCTCCCGCACGGCCAGGATGAGATAGGAATAGCCTTCCCAGGAAAGCTGAAGGTCGGTGGCGCTGGGTAGGCAGGGATGGTCGGGATGGCTGTGGTAGAAGCCCAGCACCTCCAGGCCCTCAATGCGGGCCTGCCTCTCGGCGCGGAACTGGTCGGCCGGGTCCAGCAGGTAGCGGTCCGCGGCCCTCTCCCGGTTCAGGTTGCGCGCCGGCAGGGCCCGCGCCACCCGGCGTTCGCGCTCCAGGTCCCCGGCGCCGGGTTCCCCGGCCCGGCCCAGCAGGATGCCGCAGCATTCCTCGGGGTAGGTGTCCAGGGCGTGCCGGCGCATGGAAAGCAGCGCCTCCTGGGGCAGGATGAGCATGGGGGTCCTTTCGCGTGGAATGGCCGGAAATCCGCCGGAAGGATACCACGCCCGGCCCGGCCTGCCAATGCCAAGCAGGGCGGGCCCCTTTTTGCTATACTGGACGCGGCCCGAAACCCGGAAGGGCGCCCTGGCGTGGCCGGAATCCGGAATCCGACATTTTTCGCGGGATTTTTGAATGGCCTACGTTCCCCTGCACCTGCACAGCGAATATTCCCTGCTGGACGGCGCGATCCGCTTCCCGTCCCTGATGGCGCGCGCCCGCGAGCTGGACCTGCCGGCCCTGGCCCTCACCGACCACGGGAACCTATCTGGCGCCGTGGAATTCCACAACGCCTGCCGCAAGGCCGGCATCCAGCCCATCCTGGGCTGCGAGATGTACGTGGCCCCGGGCGGCCGCTCCGAACGCCGCTCCACCCACGGCCTGGCCGACGCGGCCTACCACCTGGTGCTGCTGGCCGAGAACCTGGAGGGCTACCGCAACCTGGTGCAGCTGTCCTCCATCGGCTACCTGCAGGGCTTCTACTACCGGCCCCGCATCGACAAGGAGGTGCTGCGGAGGCACTCCCGCGGCCTGATCGGCCTTTCGGGCTGCCTCAAGGGCGAGGTCCCCATGCTGCTGCAGAAGAAGGAATGGGAGCCGGCCCTTCAGGCCGTGCGCGAATTCCAGCAGATCCTGGGAGGCGATCATTTCTTCCTGGAGATGCAGGACCACGGCATCCCGGCCCAGGGCGAGGTCAACCGCGACCTGGAGCGCCTTTCGGAGGAGAGCGGGGCGCCCCTGGTGGCCACCAACGACAGCCATTACCTGACGCCCGAGGAGGCCGAGGCCCACGACGTGCTGCTGTGCATCCAGACCAACAGCAGCGTGGACGACCCCCGGAGGATGCGCTTCGAGGGCCGCGAATTCTACCTGAAGGGCGAGGAGGAGATGCGGCGGCTCTTCGCCGCACGGCCCGAGGCCGTGGACAACACCGTGCGGGTGGCGGCGCGCTGCAAGGTGGAGCTCCCCGGGGGGCGCCTGCTGATGCCCGGCTACCGGGTCCCCGGCGACCCGGGGCCGGCGCCGGATACGCCGGCGGCGAGTTCCCCCGCCGCCATGGACGCCTACCTGGAGAAGCTCTGCCGGGAGGCCCTTTCCCGGCGCTATCCCGGCGAGGCGGAGGCGGCCCGGGCCCGCCTGGAAGGCGAGCTGGAGGTCATCCGCAAGGCCGGCTTTTCGGGCTACTTCCTGATCGTGTGGGATTTCATCCGCTTCGCCCGGTCCCGGGGGATCCGGGTCGGCCCGGGCCGCGGCTCGGCCGCCGGCAGCCTGGTGGCCTACCTGCTGGGCATCACCGGGCTGGACCCCCTGAAGTACGGCCTGCTCTTCGAGCGCTTCCTCAACCCCGAGCGCCTGACGCCCCCGGACATCGACGTGGACTTCGCCGACGACCGCCGCGACGAGGTCATCGCCTACGTCGTCGAAAAGTACGGCCAGGAACAGGTGGCCCAGATCATCACCTTCGGCACCCTGGGGGCCAAGCAGGCCATCCGCGACGTGGGCCGCGCCCTGGACTACTCCTTCGGCGAGGTGGACGCCGTGGCCCGGCTGGTGCCGCAGGAGCCGGACATGACGCTCCAGCGCGCCCTGAGGGAATCCCCGGAGCTGGCCCGGGCCGCCTCCGAACCGGAGAATCCCCGGCTGCACCGCCTGGTGCGCCTGGCCCGGGGCCTGGAGGGCCTGGCCCGCCACGCCTCCACCCACGCCGCGGGCGTGGTGATCTCGCCCGACCCGCTCATCCTGCACGTGCCCCTGTGCACGGCCCGGCCCGACTTCGCCCCCCCGCCCGGCTCCGATCCGGGCGCGGCGGCCCCGGCCCGCTCGGTGGTCACGCAGTACGACATGGAATCGCTGGAGAAGATCGGCCTGGTGAAGATGGACTTCCTGGGGCTGCGCACCCTCACGGTCATCGACGCCACCCTGCGCCTGCTGTCCGAATCGCGGGGCATCGACCTCGACCTGGACTCCCTGCCCCTGGACGACCCCGAGACCTACGCCATGCTCTCGCGGGGCGAATCCCACGGGGTCTTCCAGTTCGAATCGGCGGGCATGCGCGACCTGCTGAAGCGCTTCCAGCCGGCCCGCCTGGAGGACCTGGCCGCGCTCAACGCCCTCTACCGGCCGGGGGCCATGGGCAACATCGACGAGTACCTGCGCCGGCGCCGGGGCCTGGGCGCGGAGGAACCCGTCCTCCCCCAGCTGCGCGGCCTGCTGGCCGAGACCCACGGCTTCATCGTCTACCAGGAACAGGTGATGCAGATCGCCCAGCGGGTGGGGGGCTTTTCGCCGGGCAAGGCCGACGGGCTGCGCCGGGCCATGAGCAAGAAGGACCCCGAGGCCATCGAGGCGCAGCGCGAGGCCTTCCTCCAGGGCGCCGCCGCCAACAAGGTCGGGCGCGAGGCGGCCGAAAACCTCTTCGAGCAGCTGGTCAAGTTCGGCGGCTACGGCTTCAACAAGTCGCACAGCGCCGCCTACGCCCTGGTGGCCTTCCAGACCGCCTACCTCAAGGCCCACCACCCGGCGGAATTCCTGTGCGCCCTGCTTTCCTCGGAATCCGGCAACGCCGACAAGGTGGTGGCCACCATGGCCGAGTGCCGGCGCCTGCGCCTGGCCGTGCTCCCCCCCGACGTCAACGAAAGCGGCTCGCGCTTCCTGCTTTCGCCCCAGGGCATCCGCTTCGGGCTTTCCGCCGTGAAGAACGTGGGGGACCTGCATGTCCAGTCCATCCTGCGCTCCCGCCAGGAGGGGCCCTTCCGCTCTCTGTCGGACTTCCTGCAGCGCGCCGGCCAGGTCCCCCGCAACGCCGTGGAAAGCCTCATCAAGGCCGGGGCCATGGACCGCCTTCCCGAGGCCGAAGGGCCCCGCGCCCAGATGGTGGGCTGGCTGCCGACCCTGGCCCAGCGCGCCCAGTCCTCGGCCCAGGACCGCCTCAGCGGCCAGTTTTCGCTGTTCGATTCCATGCGCGACGCGGCCGCCTCCCAGGACGGGTCCCTGGAGAAGGTCCCGGACTGGCCCGAGAACGTCAAGCTGGGCTTCGAAAAGGAGATGCTGGGCTTCTACGTCAGCGGGCACCCCCTGGCGCGCTTCGAGTCCGAGCTGCGCGCCCTGTGCGGCCGGGGGCTGGGGGGGTTGAAGGACATGAAGGAGGGCCAGGCCTGCGTGGTGGGGGGCCTGGTGCTGGGGGTCAAGCACCAGCTGACCAAGCGCAAGGAGGGCATGGCCCGCCTCACCCTGGAGGACCTGGAAGGGTTCTGCGAGGTGCTGGTGTGGCCGCGCGTGCTGGCCCGCCAGGGGGCCAAGGCCGTCAAGGACGCCCTGCTGGTGGTCAAGGGCAGGGTGGACCTTTCGGGCGAATCCCCCAAGGTCTCGGCCGAGGAGCTCCTCACCCTGGAAGAGGCCCTGGCGGCGCTGCCCAAGGCCCTGCGCCTGCGCCCCCGCCATTTTGACCCGGAGCCGCTGAAGGAGCTGAGGGACCTTCTGCTGAAGCATCCCGGGCCCACCGAGGTCTACCTGAACCTGCAGCAGGGCCAGCGCGAGCTGGTTCAGCGCCTGGGATCCGGCTTCCGCGTGCGGGTGTCGCGCGAGCTTCTCGCCTCCCTGCGGGCGGCCGGTTTGGACGGGTGGCGCCTGGACCTTGCCTGAATCCCGGGTCAGGCCGCGCCCCCCCTCCCCTTGCCCTCCGGGACCCGGCCGGCCTTCCGGGGGTCCGGGTCGTGGCGGTGCATCAGCTCCATCACGGCGGCCAGGCAGTGGTGGCCCTGCGGGTTGTGGGCCTCGCAGTCGCACCCGCCCGCGCGGATCCGGCCGGAGATGGCGTGGTAGATCTGTCCCCTCAGGGCGCCGGCCGCCTCCTCCAGGACCTGGCGGCGCGTGAAGCCCAGGCAGTAGCAGGCCGGCACCCCGCCGTCCGGGTCCTTCTGGAACACGGCCACGCGCAGGTCCTGGCGGAAGAAGGTGGCCCCTCCCCCGTGGTACACGGCCGGGCATTCCACGGCGTCGCAGAAGAAGTAGGCTTCCGACTCCCTGACCTCGCGGGCCGGCCGGGACCGCAGCAGGCAGCGCAGGGTGCGGGCCGGGACGGCCTTGCAGAGGCCCCGGCAGCGGGGACAAGGGCTGGTCTCGATGGACCCGCCCGGCGTGGTGCTGGCTTCCATACCTGGCCCTTTCAGAAACCGGGCGCGCCCGGAAAAGGCCGCCATCTTAAACCTTGAAGTATGCTTCAAGGTCAAGAGGAACTTGCGCCCGGACCGCGCGCCGCAGTGAGGCAAAATTACCGCGGTTTGGGGCCGCAACCGCCCTTCCATTCCTGGGGTTTTGGTTGGCACCGGGCTTGCATTTCAAGGGGGCGAGCCTGAAGGCCGGGCGGCCTTGGCAAAACACTCTATGGGGAGGAAACCATGAAGAAGAACCGCATTCTGTCCCTGGCCCTCGCGCTGGCCTTCGCCGGCGCCAGCACCCTGGCCTTGGCGGAAAACAAGGTCAACCAGCGCATGGAAAACCAGAACGGCCGCATCGAGCAGGGCGTGAAGTCCGGCAAGCTCACCAAAAAGGAGACCCGGAAGCTGCGGCGGCAGGAAAAGCGCATCCATCGCCAGGTCCGGCGCGACCGCAGGAAAAACGGCGGAAACCTGACCAACAAGCAGAAGAAGCGGATCAACAAGGAGATGAACAAGGAGTCGAAGAGGATCTACCGCAAGAAGCACAA
>JAJYGY010000219.1 GCA_021790555.1 bacterium | reverse complement strand
AGACCGCTCCCCTGCTCTTCACGGCCCTCAACAACCAGTTCTGGAACGTGAACCTGGGCAAACCCATGGCCAACCTTCCGGTGGTGATGTTCCAATTCGCCATGAGCCCCTACAAGGGCTGGCAGGAACTGGGCTGGGCCGGGGCCATCATGGCCGTGCTGGCGGTGCTGGTCCTGAGCCTGATTTCCCGAGCCATGCTATCCAGCAGAAAGGACCGGCCATGAACGAAGAAAAGGAGAAGGTGTTGGAGTTTCCCCTGCACCTGGAAGTCAAGCAGCTCTCCGCGGCGGCCGGGAGAACGGACCAGGCGCCCGCCGGCAGGGAAGCGTCCCAGCCCCGCATCCAGGCCAGGGACCTGAATTTCTACTACGGCAAGTTCCACGCCCTGAAGGACATCAACCTGGAGATTCCGGCGGGGAAGGTGACGGCCTTCATCGGGCCTTCGGGCTGCGGAAAGTCCACGCTGCTGAGGATCTTCAACCGCATCTATTCGCTCTACCCGGGGCAGAGGGCCGAAGGACAGGTGCTGCTGGACGGCAAGAACATCCTGGCCGACGACGTGGACGTCAACCACCTGCGCGGCCGGGTGGGCATGGTCTTCCAGAAGCCCACCCCCTTCCCCCTTTCCATCTACGAAAACATCGCCTTCGGAATCCGGCTCTACGAAAAGCTGAGCAAGGCCGAGATGGACCAGCGCGTGGAGGAGGCCCTGCGCCAGGCGGCCCTCTGGGACGAGGTCAAGGACAAGCTGAAGAACAGCGGCCTGGGCCTTTCGGGCGGGCAGCAGCAACGGCTGTGCATCGCCCGGGCCATCGCGGTGCGGCCCGAGGTGATCCTCTTCGACGAGCCGACCTCGGCCCTGGACCCCATCGCCACCCTGAAGATAGAGGAGCTGGTGCGGGAGCTGTGCAAGCAGTTCACCCTGGTGATCGTGACCCACAACATGCAGCAGGCCGCCCGCGTGTCGGACCACACCGCCTTCATGCACCTGGGCGTGGTGGTGGAGATGGACAAGACCGCCAACCTGTTCACCAACCCCAGGAACAAGCAGACCGAGGACTACATCACCGGCCGTTACGGCTGAGCCCAAAGGGAGGGGAGCCAATGGACAAGCATTTCGAGGACGACCTGGAGGAGCTGAAGCAGCGGCTCGTCTACATGGGCGGCCTCTGCGAGAAGATGATCCGCCTGAGCATCAAGGCCCTGGTGGAAAGGGACCTGGCCCCCCTGAACGACGTCTTCGAGGCCGAAAAGGAGGTCAACCAGCTCCAGGTGGAGATGGACGACCGCTGCGTCAAGCTGTTCGCCCTGCACACCCCGGTGGCGGTGGACCTGCGCATGGTCATGGCGGCCATGAAGATCAACAACGACCTGGAGCGCATCGGCGACCAGGCGGTGAACATCTCGCAGAACACCCGCGAGCTGCTCAAACAGCCGCCCCTGAAGCCGCTCATCGACATCCCCCGGATGGCCGACATCGCCCAGGGGATGCTCAAGGACGCCCTGGACGCCTTCGTCAAGCGGGACGTGGACCTTTCCCGCGCCATCCTGGTGAGGGACGATTCGGTGGACGCGCTGAAGGACCAGCTGTTCCGCGAGCTGCTCACCTTCATGATCTCCGACCCCTTCACCATCCAGCGGGCCCTGGACCTCATCCTCATTTCGCGCAACCTGGAGCGCATCGCCGACCACGCCACCAACATCGCCGAGGACGTGATCTTCATGGCCCAGGGCAAGGACATCCGCCACCACAACGAGGAGGCCCGCGCGGTGTGAGGGGCGGGATCTTCCGGTGCCTCCAAAACAAAAGGCGCCCCCCTGGGGGCGCCTTTTGTTTTGGAACGGCCTCTCCTTGACAAGGGCGGGGAGGCTCTTTAAATTGAACTTCCCCGGCGCGGGGCGCCTCAGTTCATGGCGGCCAGCACCCGGTTGAGCAGCTCCACGTGCTGCCGGCCGGCGTCCTCGCCCCCGGCGGGAGCCTGCTTTTTCCTCTCCAGCTTCTTCAGGTAGCCCTGAAGGTCGCTCTTGGCAAGCTGGTAGTGGCCCAGCTGGTAGCGGACCAGGCCCCTCTCCTTCAGCAGGTCGGCCTCGCGGGGCTCCAGGCTGAGCCCCAGGTCGGCGCACCACAGCAGGCGGGGAAGGTCCTGGCGCGAGATGTAGACGTACTTCAGGTTGCGGACCATGCGGGCCAGGATCTGGCGCTTGCCGCTGGGCTTGAGCATCTCGTCGGTCAGCCTGGCCTCGGGTCCGAAAAGGCGCCTGAGGATGGCGGCCAGATCCTCGTTGCGCAGGCGCTTGCCCTTGTCGAAGGGGTCGTACCACAGGTCCTTGGACTGGATCCCCACCAGGAAATGGCCGGGCAGGGGGATGCCCTTGAGGGGAAGCCGCAGGCGCTCGGCCATCGAAAGGTAGATGATGGAAAGTGAGATCGGGATGCCGGTCTTGCGCTCCAGGACCCGGTTCAGGAGGCTGTTTTCAGGGTCGTAGTAGTTCTGGGAATTGCCCGCCAGTCCCTGCTCGTCCCCCAGGAAGGCCGCCATTTCGTCCAGGCTGGAAGCCAGGCCGGGCCTGCGGATCAGGCGGCCGCGCAGTTCGGAGGCCCAGCCGTCCAGCAGGGCCAGGAAGGCCCGCGGTTCCAGTTCGGGGTCGACTTCGCTGGAGATCAGCAGGGCGGCCTCGGCCAGGTCCCACGATTCGGTCCTGTCGGCCAGGAGTCTTTTCAGTTTTTTTCTCGCGTCGGTCGCCCGCATGCCCGTCCCCGAAAAGGGATGTCCATTCCATCTTAACCAGGGGTGCCGATTTCGTCAAATCCAGGAAAGGTGAAAATGATCACTTTTTCAAGCCGGAAAAAGCCCAGCGCGCCGCAGGTGAAGGCGCTTTACAGGCACGCGTGGTGGGCCAAGGACCGTCAGATTTCCAAGATACGCCAGATGCTGAGCCACACCGACCTGCTCTTCACCTGCTGGGAGGGAGCCGCCCTGGTGGGGCTGGCCAGGGTCAACACCGACTACGCCTTCCGGGCCGTGCTCTTCGACGTCATCGTCGACCCGCGCTTCCACCGCCAGGGCCTGGGCACGCGCCTGGTCGAAAACGCCCTGGCCCATCCGGACCTGAGGCAGGTGGAGCAGTTCTGGCTCTACACCACCGACAAGCAGGCCTTCTACGAGCGTTTCGGGTTCCGCCAGTACCCCGAAAACGTGATGATTTTGAAAAAGGCCAAGCCCTGAGGCTTCCGTGGCGCGTTCCGTCACCAAATACTTCCACGACCCGGTCTACGGGCCCATCGCGGTCTCCTCGCCGCTGCTGCTGAGGCTCATCGACAGCCGGCCGGTGCAGCGCCTGAAGCACGTCCGCCAGCTGGGGACCTCGTTCTTCACCTTCCTGGGCGCGGAGCACTCGCGCTTCTCCCATTCCATCGGGTGCCAGCACCTGATGTCCCAGGTTCTGCGCCACCTGGAGGAGGACGAGGGCCTGCGCCTCTCGGCCGCCTCCCGGGAGACGGCCCTGGCCGCCGCCCTGCTGCACGACGTGGGGCACTACGCCTTCTCGCACACCCTGGAGGGGGTTCTGGGGCACCGGCACGAGGAGATCTCGGTGCGCCTGGTGCTGGAGGACAAGGACCTGAAGTCGGTGCTGGGCGGGGCGGCCAGGGACGTGGCCGCCCTGATCGCCGGGCGGGGAAGCTCGGGCCTGAAGGACCTGGTCTCGTCCCAGCTGGACGTGGACCGCCTGGACTACCTGGTGCGCGACGCCCACCACACCGGGGTGGATTCGGGCAGGGTGGACGTGAGCCGCATCGTGGACAACCTGACCCTGCACCAGGGCAGGCTGGTGGTCCGGGAAAAGGGCTCCCTGGCCGTGGAGGAATACTTCCTGGCCCGCTACTTCATGTACTGGAAGGTCTATTTCCACAAGACCTCGCGCTGCCTGGAGCTGATCCTCAAGGCCCTGCTGAGGCGGGCGCGCGAGCTCCACCGGGAGGGTCGCCTCCAGGGGGAGGGCCTCACCCCCGCCCTGAGGTCCCTTTTTGAGGAGGGAGCCTCGGTGTCGCTGAGGGCCTTCCTGGACCACGACGATTCGGACGTGCTGGTGGGCATCAAGGCCTGGCAGTACGGTTCCGACCCCCTGCTGAAGGAGCTTTCGCGGCGCTTCCTGACCCGCCGCAAGTACAAGCTTATCCGCGAGGCCCACCGCATCGACGAGATGTATTCGGGCCGGCAGCTGAAGCGGGTGCGCGACTATTTCGAGAAGCTGCACCCGGGGTCCGCGGACACCCTGTTCTTCGAGGACCATTTCGGGAACGCGCCCTACGACCTGGAACATCCCGTCCACCTGCTGACGCCGGGGGGGCGGCTGGAGGAGCTTTCCGCCCGCTCCGAGGTGATCCGGGCGGTGACCCACAAGCTGGTCCACGCCCGCTATTACGCGCCCCACGAACACGCCGAAAAGGTCCTGAACCTGTTGAAATAGGGGGTGGAGATGGCCGACAAAAAGCTGCGCTTCGAGGGGTTGAAGGATTTCCTGGCCGGGATCGTGGAGGAGGCCGAGAAGGTCGTTCCCTACGCCTCGGCCTTCGCCATGCGGCGCCAGGGGGTGAGGGCTTCGGTGTCCTCGACCCAGAGCGCGGTGGTCCCGGAGGCGCCCTGGATGGGGCTCACGGTGAGCCTGTGGAACGGCGAGCAGTTCTTCGAGTATTCCAGCAACCACCTGGACCCGGAGTCCGTCCGCGGCGGGGTGATGCGCCTGGCCGCCGAGGCCGCCGCCGCCCGCGCGGGGGAGGGCAGGGACCTGGATCCGGGCCCGGCCCTGGAGAAGCATTTCGAGATTTCCGCCGCCAGGGACCCCCTGGCCGCCAAGCTGAAGGACAAGCTGGACTACGCCCGGCAGATGCAGGAGAAGCTGGCCGGCGCCAGCCCCAAGGCCCGCAACGCCGCCGGGATCTGTTCGGACCTGGTGACCGAGGAGGTCTACGTCAACCGGGCCAAGCGCCTCAGCCAGCGCCTGCCCCGGGTGGAGGAGGCCATGCAGATCACCGTGGCGGACGGGACCAGGACGACCCAGCTCTGGGACGGGCAGTCGCGCGCGGGCGGCTGGGAGAACCGCGGCTACTGCCTGGAAAAGGCCGCGGGCCTGGCCGCGGACGCCGAAAGGCTGCTGTCGGCGCCCCGGATGGAGCCGGGCTTCCACGACGTGGTGGCCGACCCCAGCTGGTCGGGCATGCTGGCCCACGAGGCCTTCGGCCACGGCACGGAAACCGACATGTACCTGAAGGACCGCGCCAAGGGGCGGGAATACATGGACAAGCCGGTGGCCTCGGCCATCACCACGCTCTTCGACGACCCCACCCTTCCCGGACAGAGCGGCACCTTTTTCTTCGACCACGAGGGCGCCCTGGCCGCGCCGACCAAGGTCATCGACCGGGGGATCCTCAGGCGCGGCATGACGGACCTGTACTCGGCCACCTTCCTGGGCTATGAGAGGTCGGCCAACGGGCGGCGCGAGAGCTGGGAACGCAAGGCCTACGCCAGGATGACCAACACCTTTTTCGCCCCGGGCGCGTCGGACCCGGGGGAGCTGATCGCCTCGGTGGAGGACGGGTTCTACCTGCGCTACCCCAGCAACGGCATGGAGGACCCCAAGGGCTGGGGCATCCAGTGCGAGGGGCTGTGGGCCCAGAGGATCCGGGGCGGCCGGCTGACCGACGAGGTTGTTTCCCCCGTGATCATGACGGGTTTCGTGCCGGACAGCCTCCAGTCCATCAGCCTGGTGGGCAACGATTTCAGGATCGACGGGCTGGGCGGGTGCGGCAAGGGGCACAAGGAGTACGTCAAGGTGACCCTGGGCGGGCCGCACCTGAGGTTCCGGGCCAGGCTGGCCTGATTCAACGTCACCTTTCCAAGGATGGTTCCATGCTGATCCCCATCACCGACCGCCTGCACGCCGAAGAGGGCATCTCCGGATGGCAGGTGCGGGAAATCCGCAAGAAATCCCTGCAATGGTTCCTCAACAAGGAGCGGACCGAGAGCCGCCGCCAGGTGGACTCGCGGACCTTCGAGGTCGAGGTCCTGGTCAACCACGTCGAGAAGCGCGGGGGCGGGAAGGAGCGGGCCACGGGAAGCTCCCGGTTCGTCACCGACGAGGCCAGCTTCGGGCGCTTCGAGGAGGACCTGCGCTCGGCCGTCTTCGCCGCGTCGCTGGTGAAGAACCAGGCCTATTCCATGACCGATCCGGGGCCCTGGGTCCCCAACCTTTCCCTGGCCGATCCCGCCCTGGGGGCTTCCGGCTTCGCCCCCCTGGCGGCGCTTTCCGACCGGATCCGCCAGGCGGCCGGCCGGGAGGCCGGGATGCGCCTGGGGGCGGCGGAGTTCTTCGCCGACACCGTCCAGGTCCGGCACGTCAATTCGCAGGGGCTCCAGGCCGCCCAGGAGACCAGCCTGCTTTCCTGGGAATTCGCGCTGGTGTCGGACGATCCGTCGGGGGAGGTCTTCCGGACCGGAAAGCGGCGCCGGCTCTCCGATTTCGACCTCGAAGGCGACCTGGCCGCCGCGGCCGAATCCCTGAGGCGGCGCGCCTCGGCGGGGCCGCCCGCCACGGGCCGCTTCGACGTGGTGTTCTCCGGCGAGGCCCTGGACCATCTTTTCGACTTTTTCGCCGCGCAGGCCTCGGCCGCGGCCAAGTACAACCGCCTCACCTTGAGCGAGCCGGGCAAGCCGCTGCTTCAGGCCGGGCCGGGCGCCAGCGCCTTCCACCTGTGGCACGACGCCACGCTGCCCTGGGCCGTGGGCTCCTACCGGGTGGATCCTTCCGGGGTGCCGGGCTGCCGCCGCATGCTGGTGGAGGACGGGGTGCTGCGGGCCTACTGGGCCAACTCGCGTTACGCCCAGTACCTGGGGATTCCGGCCACGGGCGAGCTCGGAAACCTGGTGGTGGCGCCGGGGAAGCACGGGGATTCCGGGCTGCTGGAGGCCGCCGGGGGACGCCCGCTCTACCACCTGTTCGAGTTTTCCTACTTTGAACCCAATCCGGTGACCGGGGAATTTTCCGCGGAGATCCGCGGGGGCGAGGAAATCGGGCCGGGAGGCAGGCGGCCGGTGAAGGGAGGGTCCGTGTCCGGGAATTCGGCCCAGGCCATCGGCTCGGCGAAGTTCAGCGCGTCCACCGTTCAAAGGGAGCGTTACCAGGGCCCGGGGTTGGTGCGCTGCGAAAACCTGACCCTGGCCGGGGATTGAGGCGGAATTCCTTCCATTCTTTGCGCCGACCTAGGCAGGCACTTCCTTTTCGCTGTCTTCCTTGTTTTCCTTTTCTTTAATTTCTTGAGCCTTCAGTTTTTCGTAGTGGAAAATTTCGAAAAATGTTTTTTGGCTCCTATGGGCGTATTTGCACCATGGATAAATTGCGATCATCACAGCCAGCCAGATTGCCGCGATCAAAACAAAAGTGAGCATCTTCCTCTCCTCCCACCTTATTTTGACGCAGTGTAAGTTTTTTTGTTACATTTGATTCTGTGAGTTCAGTCACCAAAATCAGTCACAAATAATCCCTTGCCACCAGCCGGCATTCTTCCTCGAGGCGTCGAACGGTCAAGCGAAGCGACTGTTCCAGGGACATGCCCTGCTTCTGGAGCTTCCTCACCTGGGTGACTCCGTAGCGGCTCCAGGGAAGGGTCGCGTCGGCCCGGCCCACCAGGAGAACGCAGGGCTTGCCCGCCCGCTTCGCCCGCAGGGCGACCTGAATGGGCAGCTTGCCGGAAAGCGACTGCCTGTCCAGGCTCCCCTCCCCGCTGAGAACCAGTCCGCAGGCTTCCAGCTTTTTCCCGAATCCCGTCCGTTCCAGAAGGGTCTGTGCGCCCGGGGCCAGGCTTCCGCCCAGGAAGGCCAGCACCCCGAATCCAAGGCCTCCGGCGGCGCCCGCGCCGGGCCTGGAGGCTGGGCCGGGTCCGCAAAGGCGGGCCAGGCGGCGCAGCCCCTTCTCCAGGCGCAGGGCTTCGGCGGGGCCGGCCCCCTTTTGGGGGGAGAAGACCATGGCCGCGCCGCGCGGCCCGTGCAGGGGGTTGTCGACGTCCACCAGGGCGGTCAGGCGCATGCCCTCCAGCGCCGGCCGCCGGGGTGGCAGGGCCCGGTGCAGCCGGTCCAGGTCCCCGCCTCCCAGGGCCAGGGGAAGTCCGCGGCGGTCCAGGAAACGCCACCCCAGGGCGCGGGCCATGCCCGTGCCCCCGTCGCTGCAGGCGCTGCCGCCCAGGCCCAGCAGCGCCTCGCGGCATCCCTTTTCCCGCGCGCTGCGCAGGAGCTGGCCCAGGCCGTAGCTGTGGGCCGCCGGGGCGTCCTCCTGCCCCCGGGGCACCAGCTCCAGCCCCACGGCCTGGGCGGATTCGACGACGGCCACGCCGTCGCGGGTGAGCAGCCACCGGGCCCGGGCGGGCCTGGTGAGCGGGCCCAGAACCTCGGATTCGAAGATCCGTCCTCCCCGCGCGGCGCGCAGGCATTCCAAAAAGCCCGGGCCCCCGTCCGAGAGGGGCAGCAGGTCCACCCGGGCCGAGGGCAGGGACTTCAAGATGCCGCGCCGCATGGCGGCGGCGGCGCGGGCGGCGCTCAGGGCGTGCTTGTAGGCGTTGGGCGCGGCGAGGACGCGCATGGCGGGCTCAGTTCGCCACGTCCAGGCCCAGTCCCCGGGTCCGGCGGAAGAGGCGGATGCTGAGGAGGAAGACCAGCAGGCAGACCGCCGCGGCGATGAAGAAGGGAAGGTCGGGATGGGCCTGGAAGGCCATCAGGCCGACGAAGGGCCCGAAGGCCCGCGCCAGGCTGGAAAGGCCCTGGGAAAGCCCCAGCGCGCTTCCCGTCTCGGAGGCGTCCACGCTCTTGGAAACCAGCGAGGAGGTGTTGGGGTCGATGAAGCTGCGGCCCAGGGCCATGGGGATGAAGATGAGGAAGTAGGAGCCGTAGGTGGGGCCGAAGGGAAGCACGGCGGCCGTCAGGGCGAAGAGGAAGAGGCCCGCCATGAGCAGGCGCCGCTCGCCGAAGCGGGGCACGATCTTGCGGATGAGGCCCCCCTGGAACAGCGCCCCCAGCAGGCCCACCCAGGCCAGCACGTAGCCGGTCTTGGCCCCCGCCTGGACCAGGTCGAAATGGAACTTTTGCTGGAAGAACAGGGCGAAGACCTGCTCCAGGTTGGAGAAGGCGAAGATCTGCAGGAAGATGATGGCCAGCAGCAGGGGAAGGTAGGGGTGCTCGGCGGCCTTGCGGATGCGCTGGAGGTTGAGGGGGTCGTAGGAGAAGGGCCCCTGCCCGGCCCTGTTCCTCTCGCGGGCCTCGGCGGGCAGCGATTCGGGAAGGCGCCAGGCCGCCAGCAGGGCGTTGGCGCCGCAGATGGCGCCGGCCAGGAAGCCCGGGGCGGCCAGGGAGATGAATTCCGCCACGCCGCCCAGGAAGGGCCCCAGGATGAAGCCCAGGCCGAAGGCCGCGCCGATCATGCCCATGCCCTTGGCCCGGTTCTCGCGGGTGGTGATGTCCGACACGTAGGCCTGGGCCGTGGAGATGTTGGCGGCGAAGACGCCCTGGAAGGCCCGGGTGAAGAGAAGGAACCAGTAGCTGTGGGCCAGCGTGGCCAGGCCGAAGCCCAGGTAGGAGAGCGTGGAGCCGGTCAGCGACATCAGCAGGATGGGGCGCCTGCCGGCCCTGTCGGAAAGGCGGCCCCAGAAGGGCGCGAAGAAGAACTGCATCAGCGAATAGCTGGCGCCCAGGATGGCCAGCTTCCATCCGCCGGCCCCCAGGTCCTTGCCGTAGATGGCGATCAGGGGCAGGATCATGCCGAAGCCCACCAGGTCCATGAAGACCGTGGTGAAAATGACGAAGAGCGAAGGCTTGCCGTGACGCGGCGCGGCCGGGGTGCGGGACTGGTCTGCCATGGGGAAACCTCGAGGGAGCGTCCAGGGGTGTTCGGAATTGCGGCGCGGATGGTTTCCCAAAAAAAAGCCCCACCTTCGGGGTGGGGCCTGGAGCCGGCCTTGGGAAAGGACGGGCGGCCTGGCGGGAAGTTCCTTCCCTAGAGCACGCTGGTCAGGTTGGTCTCGCCCATCAGGTAGCGGTCCACGCCCTGGGCGGCCTTCCGGCCCTCGGAGATGGCCCAGACCACCAGGGACTGGCCGCGCGTCATGTCTCCGGCCGTGAAAACGCCCGGCACGCTGGTGGCCTTGTCGGCGCCGGCCTTGACGTTGCCGCGGGGGTCCAGCTCCACGCCCAGGTCGGCGAGCAGCCCGCCCTTTTCCGGCCCCAGGAAGCCCATGGCCAGCAGCACCAGGTCGGCGGGGATGGTGAACTCGCTGCCCGGGATCTCGACGGGCTTTCCGCCCTTCCATTCCAGCTTCACGGCGTTGAGCTGCTTCACCTCGCCGCCTTCGCCGGAGAGGCTCTTGGTCATCAGGCTGTAGAGCCTTTCGCCCCCCTCCTCGTGGGCGCCGGCGGTGCGGAAGATGCGGGCCCACTGGGGCCAGGGGTTGTCGGCGGCGCGCGTCTCCGGGGGCTGGGGCAGCAGTTCCAGCGAAGTGACGGACCTGGCGCCCTGGCGCAGGGCCGTGCCGATGCAGTCGGCCCCGGTGTCCCCGCCGCCCAGCACGACCACGTGCCTGCCCTTCGCCAGGATCTGGTCGGCGACCTTGTCCCCTTCCTGCACGCGGTTGGACTGGCTCAAGTACTGCATGGCGAAGTAGACGCCC
>JAJYGY010000096.1 GCA_021790555.1 bacterium | reverse complement strand
GAAGCCGTGGCCGCCCAGGTAGCCCACCCCGTCCATGGACGTGAACAGGCGGGGGATGGCCAGCTTGCGGCCGAACTGCTCCACGCGCAGGAAGATGACCACCTTGTCGAAGGGGCCCTCCATGTACAGCTGGCACTGGCTGTGCTGGTCGGTGGCGCCCAGCGACTTGATGGGGGTGGGCCCCGCGTGCACGGCCCTGCCCTTGCGGTTGACCCTCTTGCCCAGGCTTTCGGCCCACAGCTGGCGGAACCAGTCCGAAAGGTCGGCCAGGCGGTTGGAATAGGGCATCATCACGTGCAGGGGCTTTCCCTGGCGGGTGTCGGCCAGGTAGAGCAGGCCGGCGAAGGCCATGGCCGGGTTCTTCCACGGGTCGGCCTGGCGGCAGGCCTTGTCCATGGCCGCGGCGCCGGCCAGCAGCTCCTCGATGTCGATGCCCGACATGGCGGCCGAAAGCAGGCCCACCGGGGTCATCACCGAGAAGCGCCCGCCCACGCCGTCGGGCACCAGGAAGCTGATGAAGCCGTGTTCGCGGGTGATCCGGCGCAGGTTGCCCTTCTCCTTGTCGGTGGTCACCACCACGTGGCGGGCCAGGTTCTTCCTGCCCACGGCCTTGGACAGGCGGTCGAAGAGCAGCATGAATTCCGACATGGTCTCGGCCGTGTCGCCGGACTTGGTGATGACGTTGACCAGGGTCTTCTTCAGGTCCAGGGCGTCCAGCAGCCCGGCCAGGCGGTCCGGGTCCACGTTGTCGGGCACGAAGATCCTCGGCAGGCCCTTGCGCTGCTTGGGGTTGAGCAGGTTGTGGTAGGGATGGTTCAGGGCCGAGTGCAGGGTGATGTTGCCCAGGGCCGAGCCGCCGATGCCCAGCACCACGAAGTTCTCGAAGCGCCCCCGGCTGGCCTTGGCCACGGTGAGGATTTCGCGCACGGTCTTGGCCTGGTAGGGCAGGTCGAAGAAGGGCAGCTTGCCGGTGGTGCGGGCCTGCTTCAGGGCCCGGTCGGCCTCCTGCAGGGCGGGCCTGAGCGATTCCAGGGCCTCGCGCTTGATGCCCTGTTCCGCGCCCAGGGTGTCGGACATCATGTTGGCGAAGTCGAAGCGGACGCGCATCTTTGCCTGCCAGGCCGGGTTTTTCCAGGACATGAAAATCTCCAGGAGAAGGACGTTAGGGGTTGGTTTGCGGGGCCCGGTTTTTGGCCGGGGCCTTTTTCGGGGAAGACGAGGACCATTTCACGCTGATGGCCGCGATGGTGAACGAGCCCAACACGGCGGCCCCGGCCACCGCGTCGACGCTGGGCTGGTCGAACTGGGGCGGGAACTGGCGCTGGCGGATGGTGTCGACCAGGGCCACCGCCAGCCCGGCGTAGAGCGCGGTGAAGGGCATGGAGATGATGCTGACCACCATGAAGTCCTCGCCCGGGTCGTTGCGGGTCAGTTTGGGAAGCGGCGGCCGGACCGGGGCCTTGTCCCGGGCCGTGGAGCTCAGGGCCTGGGCCGCGCCCGAGACCGACCGCGCCGTTCCCGTGCCGGAAACGTCGGCCGCGGCCGGGGCCGGCATGGCCTGGGCCGTGCCGGAAAGGGGGGAGCCGGACAGGCAGGCCGGCAGGGCCGTCAGCAGGGCCAGCAGGAGGCAAAGGGGCCTGCTCACCATTTCTTGATCACGATGTTGCTTTTTTCCGCCTGCTCCAGGCTCTGGCGGGCGAAAGCGGCCTTGGGGGACTGGGGGTCCAGTTCGAGGAATTTTTTCCAGGCTTCGACGGCCCTGTCTTTCCAGCCCCGGTTGGTGAAGATGCCGGCCAGGCCGAAGTAGCAGCCGGCGTGGTTGGGGTCGATGTCCAGGACCTTCTGGTACTCGGTGAGCGCCTCCTCCCACCAGTTGTTGGCGAAGTAGGCGTTGCCCAGGTGGTAGTGGGCCTGGGGATGCGAGGGGTTGAGCTCCACGGCCTTGAGGCACTCGCGGATGGCCTCCTCCAGGCGGCCCTGGCGGAAGTACACGATCCCCAGGTTGAGGCGGGCGGGGAAGTAGGCGCGTTCCTCCTCCACGGCCTTCAGGAAGCACTGCAGGGCCTCGTCCAGCCGGTTTTCCCGGTAGAGCTGGCTGCCTTGTTTGTTCCATTCGGAGGCGGACATGGCGCGGACGGAAAAGGGGGGGCGAGGCGCGCCTCGCCCCGGCTAGAAAATGACCTTGTTGAGGGGGTATTCCACCAGGCCCTCGGCGCCGGCCCGCTTGAGGCTGGGGATCAGGTCCCTCACCTTGGACTCCTCCACGATGACCTCCAGGGCCACCCAGTCGCCCTTGGACAGCGGGGAAAGCGTGGGGTTCTTCAGGGCCGGCAGGATGGAGGTCACCCTCTCCACGTCGCCGCGCTTCAGGTTCATCTTAAGCCCCACCATGCCCCGGGCAAGCAGGGCGCCCTTGAGCAGGATGAGCATGTTCTCGATCTTGTGGCGCTTCCAGGAATCCTTCCAGGCCTTCTTGTTGACCACCATGCGGGTGTTGGACTCCATCACCGTGTCGATGATCTTCAGCTTGTTGGCCCGCAGGGAGGAGCCCGTCTCGGTGATCTCCACGATGGCGTCGGCCAGGGTGGGGGGCTTGACCTCGGTGGCGCCCCAGGAGAATTCCACTTCCGCCTTCACCTTGTTCTTGGCCAGGTAGCGCTTGGTCACGCCCACCAGCTCGGTGGCCACGCGCTTGCCCTGCAGGTCCTTCACCGACTTCAGGGGGCCGTCCTCGGGAACGGCCAGCACCCAGCGGGCCGGCTTGGAGGTGGCCTTGCTGTAGTTCAGCTCGGCGACCTCCTCCACGTCGGAGTCGTTCTCCACCACCCAGTCGTGGCCGCAAAGGCCGCAGTCCAGCACGCCGTCCTCGACGTAGCGCGACATCTCCTGGCTGCGGATCAGCATCAGGCTCAGCTCGGGGTCGTCCACCGTGGGAAAATAGCTGCGCGAGGAGATGTTGATGTTGAATCCGGCCTGCTTGAAGAGGCCGACGGTGGCTTCCTCCAGGCTGCCCTTGGGCACCCCTAACTTGAGCGTGTTCGACAATGCAGACTCCCAGTGGATTTCATGTTGAAGACGGCCATTTGAAGCAGGACGAGGCAAAAGTATAGACGGAAGGGCGAAGGGTGTCAATTCAAGCGCGGCTTGACCCGGGGCCGGGTTTCCCCTAACGTGGGGCGGTCGAAGTACATCCATCACCACTGGGGAGGGAAGCATGAAAAAGGGAATGCTGGCGGCGGCGTTGGTCCTGGCCGCGGGGTTGGGCCTGCAGGGGTGCTACGGGAGCTTCGCCCTCACCGAGACGATGCTCAACTGGAACGGCAAGGCCACCAACAACAAGTTCGCCAACGAGGCCATCTTCCTGGTCGCCTGCATCGTGCCGGTGTACCAGTGTTCGGTGGCGGCCGACGCGCTGGTGCTCAACACCATCGAGTTCTGGACGGGCAAGAACCCCCTGCTCTCCGAGGTGGTGGAGAAGGGCGACCGCAAGATCGTCATGAACTGGGACCCCAAGGCCCGGGTGATGGCCATGGTCATCTACGGCAGGGAAGGGGAGCTGGGCCGGGTGTCCATCCAGCCCTCGGCTGACGGGGATCTCCAGGCCCTGACCTCGGACGGCCGGGTGTTCCAGACCGCCATGAGCGGGGGCAAGGTCGTGCTGGTTCCCTCGCCGGACGGGGGGATGGAAGCCTCGCTGCCGGGCCGGGCCAGGGCCAGGAAGGGGTGAGCCGGGGCCATCCGGTTTTGCCGGCGTTCAGCGGTCCCGGGGGCCGGCGGCCGGGCCGGAGAGGCCCAGCCTTTTGGCGAGGGCCCGGTTGAAGTGGGTCACCGAGGGGCTCAGGAAGTAGTTTCCGAAGAGCCAGTCCAGGCCCCAGGTGGCCAGGGCGACGGGGGCCAGGCCGACGGCCCAGGTGGCATGGCCCTCCCCCCGGGGGTCGCTGGATTCGAAGACCAGGTAGCCCTCCAGGGCCGCGGCCATGGCCCAGGTCCAGGAATCCAGCTCCAGGCCCCGGCGGGCCCAGCGGGCGGCCAGGGTGTCGCCGTTGTCCTCGTAGTAGGAGGGCAGGGACCAGCCCGTCACGTCCCGGCCCTGCACGCGGTAGGACCAGGGGCCTTCCTGCACGCGGAAGCGGTGGTACAGGTCCAGGCGCCCGGCCGGGTCGGTGACCTGGAAGGCCGTGGGGCAGGTGGCCAGGGGCGAGGTGGCGCAGCCGGCGAAGCCCCAGACGAGGGCCGCCAGGACACCCGGCAGGACGAAGGTTCGGCGCATGGGGGCCTCAGATCAGTTGGACGTCCTTCAGCAGGTCCGTGAAAGCCGGTTCGGGCGCCCTGCCCCAGGCGCCGTCATAGACCAGGTCCTTGAGCCCCAGGCGGGGCAGCCAGCCTTCGGTCTCGAAGGTGGGCTTTTCCGGGAAGCTTTCCACGAAGCCCAGGCAGAGGTAGGCCAGGGGGTAGACCGGCTCGGGGATGCCCAGGAGCCGGCGCAGGCTTTCGGGTTTGAGGATGCTGACCCAGCCGCAGCCCAGGCCCTCGGCCCGGGCCGCCAGCCACAGGTTCTGCACGGCGCAGCAGGTGGAGAACAGGTCGGTCTCGCGGATGGTGTTGCGGCCGATCACCGCGGGCCCGAAGCGGGCGGGGTCGCAGGTGACGCAGAGGTTCAGGGGCGCCTCCAGGATGCCTTCCAGTTTGAAGGACAGGTATTTCCCGCGCCGGGCGGGCTCGAACTTCTCGGCGGCCCTGAGGCGCTCCTCGGTGACGTGGGCGTGCACCTTCTCGCGCGTGGCCCGGTCCCGCACCAACAGGAAGTTCCAGGGCTGCATGAAGCCCACCGAGCCGGCGTGGTGGGCGGCCGAAAGCACCCGGGCCAGCGCGTCGTCCGGCACCGGGTCGGGCAGGAAATGGCGCATGTCGCGCCGCTTCAGGATTGCCTGGTACAGGCCCCTCCGCCATTCCGGGGGGAAGGCGTGGGGTGGGGATGCGGTGTCCATGGCCTCACCTCTTCAGCGCTTGCGGCTCCATTGGGTTCCCTGGGGCGTGTCCTTCAGCAGGATGCCCCGGCTTTCCAGCTCCCGGCGCAGGGCGTCGGCCCTGGCGAAGTCCCGGGCCGCCTTGGCCGCGGCCCTGCCGTCCAGCAGGTCCTGCTCCGCGGGCGAAAGCGGGGCCTGCTCCTTTTCCGGCTCGGGCAGCAGCAGGTCCAGGCCCAGGCAGTGGTCCATCAGCTTCAGCAGGCCGGCCTTTTGGGCCGGGTCCATGTCCCTGTCCTTGGCCAGTTCCCAGACCTGGGCCAGGGCCCGGGGCGCGTTGAGGTCGTCCTCCACGCATTCCCAGAAGCGCGTCCAGGAGGGCAGCTTCTTCGCCTCGGCCACGGGCAGGGCGCGGACCTGGTCCAGGCCCTTCAGTTTTTCCATCAGGTTGCGGCGTCCGGCCCTGGCCTGGTCCAGCGACTCGAAGCGGAAGGCCAGGGGGGCGCGGTAGTGGGCCCCCAGGCACAGGTAGCGGTAGTCCAGGGGCGAGTACCCCTTTTCCACCACGGCCGAAAGCGTGAGGAACTCGCCCGAGCTCTTGCTCATCTTGCCCTTGTCCACCACCAGGAACTCCCCGTGCATCCACACGTTGACCCAGGGGGACCGGCCCGTGGCGGCCTCGGTCTGGGCGATCTCGTTGGTGTGGTGCACCGGGATGTGGTCCACCCCGCCGCAGTGGATGTCGAAATGGTCGCCCAGGTACTTCAGCGACATGGCCGAGCATTCCAGGTGCCAGCCCGGAAAGCCCCGGCCCCAGGGCGAATCCCATTCCATCAGGCGCCGCTTGTCCCTGGGCGAGAACTTCCACAGGGCGAAGTCCTCGCGGTTGCGCTTCCCCCCGGGCAGGGCCACGCGGGCGCCGGCCTCCTGGCCCTGCAGGTCCTTGCGGGCGAAGTCGCCGTAGCGCGGAAACCTGGAGACGTCGTAATAGACCCCGTCTTCGGCCGCGTAGGCGAAGCCCTTGTCCCACAGGGTCCGGACCAGCTCGACCTGCTCGGGGATGTGGTCGGTGGCCTTGCACCACAGGGTGGGGGGCATCACGCGCAGGGCCTTCAGGTCCTCCTGGAAGGCCTTGGCGTAGAAGCCGGCGATCTCCCAGACGTCGCGGCCTTCGCGGGCCGCGCCGGCCTCCATCTTGTCCTCGCCTTCGTCGGCGTCCGAGGTGAGGTGGCCCACGTCGGTGATGTTCATGACGTGCTTCACCTTGTACCCGGCCATGGACAGGGCGCGGCGCAGCAGGTCCTCGAACAGGTAGGTGCGCAGGTTGCCGATGTGGGCGAAATGGTAGACCGTGGGGCCGCAGGTGTACAGGCCCACCTTGCCCGGCTCGATGGGCTCGAAGGGTTCGGTCTCGCGGGTGCGGGTGTTGAAAAATTTGAGGCTCATGGCCGCACAGTATGGAATGCGGGCGCCAAATTGTAAAGTTTCTCCTCCGGTTTTGCCTTGGGGGGGCGGGCGGGTGTATGATGGCGGGGTTGCGGTTTGGAGCTTCAGGGAGCTTTTTCGGGGAGGCGGATCATGTCCGACAAGGGAATGTTGCGGGGCAGGGTGGCCCTGGTGACCGGAGCCAGCCGGGGGATCGGCGCGGCCACGGCCCGCCTGCTGGCCGCCGAGGGCGCCCGGGTGGGGGTCAACTACCATTCCAGCCGCGAGGCGGCCGAGGCCCTGGTGAAGGAGATCGGGGCTTCCGGCGGAAAGGCCCTGGCCGTGAAGGCCGACGCCACGGACCAGGCCCAGGTGAAGGCCATGGTGGCGGAGGTGGAGGCCGGGCTGGGGAGCGTGGACATCCTGGTTTCCAACGCCGGGGCCCGCTTCAAGACCGTGCCCTTCGCCGAGGCTGCCTGGCCGGATTTCGAGGCCAAGCTGCTGGGCGAGGCCAAGGGCGCCTTCTTCGCCTGCCAGGCCGTGCTGCCCTCCATGCTTTCGCGCGGGTCCGGCAGCATCATCCTCATCTCCAGCGGGCTTTCGCGGCGGCCCGGGCCGGGATTTTCGTCGCACACCATGGCCAAGTCGGCCCTGGACGGCCTGGCCAAGGCCCTGGCCTTCGAACTGGGCCCCTCGGGCATCCGGGTCAACGTGGTGGCGCCCGGCCTGACCCTGACCGACGCCACCAGCCACCTGCCCGAGGCCGCCAAGGAGGCCTCGGCCAAGACCGCGCCGCTGCGGCGCAACGGCCTGCCCGAGGACGTGGCCGGGGCGGTGCTCATGCTGGCCTCGGACCAGGCCCGCATGGTCACCGGCGCCTACGTCTCCACCGGCGGCGGCGCGTTGATGCTGTGACACGACCCCACCCCCCGGTCCCCGCCCCTGAAGGGGCGGGGTGTGAACGGCATGACGTCCCGGCCCCGCCGGCAGGAAAGGTCCGGTTCTGGCGCCATGCCCCATCCCCGTCATTCGCGGAGGCATCGCCCATGGAAACCGTCCAACCAGATCCCCTTTCGGAAAAGGAGCTGAAGGCCATCGACGCCTACTGGCGCGCGGCCAACTACCTTTCGGTGGGGCAGATCTACCTGTACGACAACCCCCTGCTGAGGCGGCCGCTGGCCCTGGCGGACGTCAAGCACATGCTGCTGGGCCACTGGGGCACCACGCCGGGCCAGAACTTCATCTACGCGCACCTGAACCGGGCCATCAACAAGCACGACCTGGACATGATCTACGTCTCGGGCCCGGGACACGGCGGCCCGGCCGTGGTGGCCAACACCTACCTGGAAGGCACCTACAGCGAAATCTACCCCGACATCAGCCGGGACGAGGAGGGCCTGAGGAAGCTCTTCGTCCAGTTCTCCTTCCCCGGCGGGATTCCCAGCCACGCCTCGCCGGAGACGCCGGGCTCCATCCACGAGGGCGGCGAGCTGGGCTATTCGCTCAGCCATTCCTTCGGGGCGGTGTTCGACAACCCGGGCCTGATCGTGGCCTGCGTGGTGGGGGACGGCGAGGCCGAGACCGGGCCGCTGGCCACGGCCTGGCATTCCAACAAGTTCCTCAACCCCGTCACCGACGGGGCGGTGCTGCCGATCCTGCACCTGAACGGCTACAAGATCGCCAACCCGACCATCCTGGCCCGCATCGAACCCCAGGAGCTGGACCAGTTCCTGCGCGGGTGCGGCTGGGCCCCCCGCTACGTCGAGGGCGGGGACCCGGCCCGGATGCACCAGGCCATGGCCTCGGCCCTGGATGCGGCCGTGGAGGAGATCCGGAGTGCCCAGGCCGCGGCCCGCCAAAAGGGCGCCACGGCCCGGCCGCGCTGGCCCATGATCGTGCTGCGTTCGCCCAAGGGATGGACCGGCCCCAAGGCCGTCGACGGGGTGAAGGTGGAAGGCAGCTTCCATTCCCACCAGGTGCCGCTTTCGGACCCGGCGGCCCACCCCGAACACCTGAAGCTGCTGGAGGACTGGCTGAGGAGCTACCGTCCGGAGGAGCTTTTCGACGCCGCCGGCCGCCTCAGGCCCGAGCTGGCCGAACTGGCCCCCAAGGGCGACCGCCGCATGGGGGCCAACCCCCACGCCAACGGCGGCGGCCTGCTGCGCGACCTGCGCATGCCCGACTTCCGCGGCTTCGCCGCGGCCGTGCCCCGGCCCGGGGCGCCCGGCGTCGGCGACACCCACGTGCTGGGGCCCTTCCTGCGCGAAGTGGTGCGGCTCAACGCGGACCAGCGCAATTTCCGGCTCTTCGGCCCGGACGAGTCGCTTTCCAACGGCCTGGAGGCCGTGTTCCAGGAGACCCCGCGCCAGTGGATGGCCGGCGTCGAGCCCCAGGACGAGCTGCTGGCGCCCCAGGGGCGGGTCCTGGAGGTGCTCAGCGAGCACCAGTGCGAGGGCTGGCTGGAAGGCTACCTGCTCACCGGGCGGCACGGGCTCTTCAACTGCTACGAGGCCTTCATCCACATCGTGGATTCCATGTTCAACCAGCACGCCAAGTGGCTGAAGGTGACGGCGCGGCTGCCCTGGAGGCGCAGGATCGCCTCGCTGAACTACCTGCTGGCCTCCCACGTGTGGCGGCAGGACCACAACGGCTTCACCCACCAGGACCCCGGCTTCCTCGACCACGTGGTCAACAAGAAGGCCGAGATCGTGCGCGTGTACCTGCCGCCGGACGCCAACTGCCTGCTTTCGGTGATGGACCACTGCCTGCGCAGCCGCCATTACGTCAACGTGGTGGTCGCGGGCAAGCACCCCGCCCCCCAGTGGCTGGACATGGACGCGGCCGTCAAGCACTGCGCCGAGGGCATCGGCATCTGGCAATGGGCCAGCAACGACCAGGAGGCCGCGCCCGATGTCGTCATGGCCTGTTGTGGCGACGTGCCCACGCTGGAGACCCTGGCCGCGGTCTCCATCCTGCGCCGGAACCTGCCGGACCTGAGGATACGGGTGGTCAACGTGGTCGACCTGATGAAGCTTGAGCCCCAGGCCGAGCACCCCCACGGCCTCAGCGACGCGGACTTCGACCAGCTCTTCACCCGCGACAGGCCGGTGATCTTCGCCTTCCACGCCTACCCCTGGCTGGTCCACCGGCTGACCTACCGCCGCGCCAACCACGCCAACATCCACGTGCGGGGCTACAAGGAGGAGGGGACCATCACCACGCCCTTCGACATGACGGTGCTCAACGAGATGGACCGCTTCCACCTGGTGATGGACGCGGTGGACCGCCTGCCCCAGACCGGGGACAAGGGCGTCTACCTCAAGCAACAGTTGAAGGACAAGCTGGTGGAGCACGGCCAGTACATCCGCCGGCACGGGCGGGACCTGCCCGAAGTGCGGGACTGGAAATGGGGGGGCGCCCGGCCCGGGCAATAGGCCGTTGACATTGGAGATGAGGATGGCAAAGCGGGAGCCCTTTCGCGTGGCGGACCCTCCCCGGGAGCGCCCCCTGATGCTCTGGGACGGCGACTGCGGCTTCTGCCGGCGCTGGATCCAAAGGTGGCGGCGCCTGACCGGCAAGGCCGTGGACTATGAGCCTTACCAGGCCGCGGCGGGCCGGTTTCCGGAGATCCCGGAGGAGGCCTTCCGGCACGCCGTGCGGCTGGTGCTTCCGGACGGGCGGGTGCTTGAGGCCGCCGGGGCCGTGCTGCGGGCCCTGGCCGCGCGCCCCGGCCTGGCCTGGATGGAGTGGATGTACCGCCGGCTTCCGGGCTTCGCCCCGGCGGCCGAGGCCGCCTACGCCTGGGTGGCGGGCCACCGCGCGGAACTTTCCGGGGGGCCCGCCTGCCCGGTGCCGGAGGCGGCCGGCCCGGCCCCCGACGGGAAACCGGCCGGCCCGGATGGATTCCGGAAATCCTGATCCCCTTTGGAGAAACCATGCCCCTGCTTCTGCTGGGTCCCTGCCGCCTGAGCGCCCGGGAAGCCGCCCAAAGCCTGGCTTGGCTGGGCCCGGAGGAGAAGGGCCGCTTTGAGGGCATGGGCGCGCCCGGGCGCCGCCGCCAGTTCCTGGCGGCCCGCCTGCTGGCCCGGCTGGGACTGGCCCGCCTGCTGGGCGTGAAGCCGGCCGGCATCCGCCTCAGCGCCGCCCAGGGGGCCCCGCCCCGCCTGCTGTCCCCCCGCCGCGCCCGGCTGGGCCTGAGCCTGGCCCACAGCCGGGGCCTGGCCGCCTGCCTGGTCAGCCTTGAGGGGTCCTGCGGGGTGGACCTGGAGGATCGCCGCGTCCGGCGCGATTTCAAGGCCCTGGCCGGCCGGGCCTTCGACCGCGCCGCCCTGCGGCGCTTCGGCCTGGGCATGGACTTCTACGAGCTGTGGTGCCTCAAGGAGGCCCGCTTCAAGGCCGGCGCCTCGGGCCGGGCCCGCCAGGGCCTGTTCCACCGGGGCCCCTACCAGGGAGCCCTGTCCCTGCCCCGGGGGGCCGAGCCGGTCTGCCTGGAAAGGCGGGGCCGGGCCCTG
>JAJYGY010000148.1:2548-10959 GCA_021790555.1 bacterium | reverse complement strand
GGGGCCTTTTCGCCGTGGGCGTGCTTTCCCTGCTGCTCAGCAACCTGCTGCAGCAGTACCTTCCCCTGCTGCTGAAGCGGGCCGTGGACGAGCTCAACGGGCGCGCGGCCCTCGAGATGGTGGCCCTGTGGGCGGGCCTGCGGCTGCTGGTGGTGGCCTTCCAGGGGCTGCTGCGCTACGGCTGGCGCATGGGCCTGCACGGCCTGGGGCGCCGGGTGGAATACCGCATGCGGCTGCAGTTCTTCGAGAAGCTTTCCACCTTCTCGCCCTCCTTCTACCAGCGCTGGAGGCTGGGGGAGCTTCTGTCGCGGGGCATCTCCGACCTGCAGACCGTGCGCGAGTTCCTGGGCCAGGGCTGGCTCACCTTCCTGGACGGGACCAGCATGGTGGCGCTCTCGGTGTGGTACATGGGCCGGCTTTCGCCCCGCCTCACCCTGATGGTGCTGGCGCCGCTGGCCGTCATCCCCGTCATCATCGTCACCCTGGGGCGCCGGGTGAACCGCCTGACCCGCCAGCGCCAGGCCATGCTGGACGAGCTTTCCCAGGCGGCGGCCGAAAGCTTCTCGGGGGTGCGGGTCATCCAGGCCTACGCCCAGGAGGAGGCCGAGACGGCCCGCTTCCGCGAGGCCTGCCGGCGCAACAAGGAAAAGAACCTGGAGCTGCAGCGCCTGACGGCCCTTTACTGGCCCCTGCTGACGGCGGTGTCGGGCCTGGCCACGGTGCTGCTGTTCTGGGAGGGGGGCCGCCAGGTGGCCCAGGGCCGGCTGAGCCTGGGCGGCTGGGTGGCGCTGATGGACTACCTGGTGCAGTTGACCGGCCCGGTGATGGCGCTGGGTTTCACCAGCAACATCTACCAGCGGGGCAAGGCCTCGGTGGAAAGGCTCAACGAAATCCTGGACGAGAGCCCCGACATCCGCGACCCGGGCGGGGCCGGCGCCCGGGCCGCCGCCGGCGGGGAGGGGGATTCGGTGCGTTTCGAGGGCGTGTCGCTGAAATACCCCGGCGGCGCCCAGGCCCTTTCCGGGGTCGACCTGGAGCTGGCCCCGGGGCAGTGGACCGGCCTGGCCGGACGCACCGGGTCGGGCAAGAGCACGCTGCTGGCCCTGGTGCCGCGTTTCTTCGACCCCGGCGGCGGCCGGGTGCTGGTCAACGGCAGGGACGCGGCCGGATGGCCCCTGAAGGACCTGCGCGCCCGGGTGGGCTACGTGGGCCAGGAGACCTTCCTCTTTTCGGAGAGCATCGGGGACAACGTGGCCTTCGGCCAGCCGGACGCCGGCGAGGGCCGCGTGGTGGAGTCCTCCAAGCTGGCCAGCCTGCACGCCACGGTGGAGGAGTTCCCCCAGGCCTACGAGACCCTGCTGGGGGAGCGGGGGGTGAACCTTTCGGGCGGGCAGAGGCAGCGGGCCGCCCTGGCGCGCGCCCTGCTCATCCGACCGCGCGTGCTGCTGCTGGACGACGCCTTTTCGGCCGTGGATTCCTCCACCGAGGAGGCCATCCTGAAGGCCCTGCGCAAGGCCCTGCGGGGCGTGACCGTGGTGATGGTCTCGCACCGCGTCTCCACCCTGGCCCTGTGCGACCAGGTGGTGGTGCTGGAGAAGGGGCGGGTGGCCGAGCGGGGCCGCCACCGCGACCTGCTGGCCGGCGACGGCTTCTACGCCCGCATGGCCCTGCGCGAGAGGATGGCCCGGGAGGCCGGGCTGGCGGTGTGAGCGCCGGGGAGCCCGGCCCGGGTATCGGGAGGCGTGAGGATGGAGGGTCAGGGTCTGGAAAAACTTGAGGCGGCTTTCCGGGAGGGCCGGCTGCTTTCCCCGCGCTGGGACGGGCCGGGCTTCGTGGACCTGGCCCAGGCCCTGGGCGTGCTGGCCGGAGGCCGGCCGCGCGCCGAGGCCTCGCCGGCCGCGCTGGGCCTGCTGGACAGGATCGGCACGGCGGAAAAGCACGTCTTCATCCTGGCCGACGGCCTGGGACTGGAGATGCTTGGGCGCCTGCCCGAAGGCGGCTTCCTGCGCCGGCACCTGGCCGGGGAACTGCGCGCCGTGTTCCCCTCCACCACGGCCGCGGCCCTGGCCACCCTGCTCACCGGGGACTGGCCGGGCGCGCACGCCAGCCTGGCCTGGCACCTCTACCTGCCGGAGCGGGACCTTTCCATCCGGCCCCTGCCCTTCGACAGCCGCTTCGGCAACCGGCCCCTGGGCGGGATGGGGGTCCCGGCGGGAGAGGTCTTCGCCCTTCCCGGGCGCTTTTTCGGCCCGCGGGGATGCTGCGCGGTGGTCCCCAAGGACCTGGTGGGCTCGACCTTCACCAGCCTGAACGCGGGGCCGTCCCTGGGCTACGGCGAGGGCGGCGACTGGCTGCGGGCCCTGGGTCAGGCCCTGGACCTGCCGGACACCCGCTTCGTGTACTGCTACCTGCCCGAGCCGGACAGGACCGGCCACGACCAGGGCTGCCAGGGCGCCCCCTACCTGGAAACCCTGGCCGGACTGGAGCGGCAGCTGGAGGCCTTCTGGAAGGGACGGCCGGGCGGGGCGCGCCTGATCCTCAGCGCCGACCACGGCATGGTGGACAGCCTGGAGGCCGGCCGGTACCGCTTCGGCGCCTCCGATCCCCTGGTGGAGCCCCTGGCCGCCCTGCCCAGCGGCGAGGCCCGGGTGCCCTTCTTCCACGTCAAGCCGGAAAGGGGCCGCGACTTCGTCGAAGCCTTCCGGAAGGTGTTCGGGGACGACTTCATCCTGGTTTCCGGCGCGGAGGCCCGGCGGTCCGGGCTTTTCGGCCCCTCGGGGCCCTGCCCGCGGGCGGCGGCGCGCCTGGGCGACTGGATGGCGGTGTCGGCGGGCGGCCGCCTGCTGGACTTCGAAAGCCCATTTTTCCGCCGCGACAAGCCCATGGTGGGGCACCACGGGGGCCTGAGCCCGGCGGAGATGAGGATCCCCCTGGTGCTGGCCTGAGCGGGCCCGGGGCGAAAGGAAGGGGATGACGCAGACCCACGAGGAGGAAATCCTGGGAAAGGCCTACGACGCGCGGCTGATGGGAAGGCTGCTGCGCTACGCCAGGCCCTACTGGGCCCAGTTCGCGCTGGCAGGGGGCCTGCTGTGCGCCATCACCCTGCTGGAGCAGGCCGGCCCGGCCATCGTCAAGGTGGCCATCGACCGCTTCCTCTCCAAGGGGCGTTCCCAGGGGCTGCTGTCCTGGGCCGCCCTGTACCTGGCCTGCACCCTGGGGGCCTTCGGCCTGCAGGCCTGGCAGAGCATCCAGACGGCCTTCCTGGGGCAGACCATCCTGCTGGACCTGCGCATGCAGATCTTCTCGCACCTGCTGGCCCAGGGGCTGCGCTTCTTCGACAAGAACCCGGTGGGACGCCTGATGACCCGGGTGATCTACGACGTGGAGACCCTGGACGACTTCTTTTCCCAGGGCGTGGTGGCCGTCTTCAACGACTTCTTCACCCTGGCCTCGGTGACGGCCCTGCTGCTGTGGTTCGACTGGCGCCTGGGGCTGGCGGCCCTGGCGGTGCTGCCCCTGCTGAGCTGGGCCACGGCCGCCTACCGGCGCTTCGCCCGGCAGAACTACCGGCAGGTGCGCACCCGCCTGGCGCGCATCAACGCCTTTTTGGGGGAGAACCTCTCGGGCATGGCCACCATCCAGGCCTTCCTGCGCGAGGGGGTCAACGCCGGCAAGATGGACGCGCTCAACGCCGAGTACCGCGACCTGCTGCTGAGGCAGATCAAGATCAACGCCTTCTTCCTGCCGCTGGCCGAGATCCTCTCGGCCCTGGCCGTGTTCCTGGTGCTGACCTACGGCGGATGGCGCCTGCATACCGCCGGGCTTTCGGTGGGCGTGATCGTCGCCTCGGCCATGTACGTCACGCACTTCTTCCAGCCCCTGCGGGACCTTTCGGACAAGTACAACGTCCTGCAGTCGTCCATGGCCTCGGCCGAGCGCATTTTCTCGCTGCTGGACAGGACCCCCGAGGTGCTGGACCCGCCTTCGCCCCGCCCCCTGCCCCGGCTCCAGGGAAGGGTGGCCTTCGAGGGGGTCTGGTTCGCCTACGAGGGCGAGGACTGGGTGCTGAAGGACCTTTCCTTCGGCCTGGCCCCGGGCGAGCGGGTGGCGGTGGTGGGGCCCACCGGGGCCGGCAAGACCAGCCTGGTGTCGGTGCTGATGCGCTTCTACCCCTACCAGAAGGGCCGGGTGAGCCTGGACGGCGTTCCCCTGGAGGAGCTGTCGCGCGGGGATTTCCGGCGCCAGGTCAGCCTGGTGCTTCAGGACCCCTTCCTCTTCTCCGGCTCGGTGCTGGAGAACGTGCGCCTTTCCAACCCCCGGATCCCGCCTTCCAGGGTGGAGGAGGCCTGCCGCCAGGTGGCGGCCGACGAGTTCATCCGCGACCTGCCCGGGGGCTACTCCAGCGAGATCGGGGAGCGGGGTGGCCTGCTTTCGGTGGGGCAGAAGCAGCTGCTGGCCTTCGCCCGGGCCCTGGTCTTCGACCCGCGCCTGCTCATCCTGGACGAGGCCACGGCCAACGTCGACACGGCCACCGAGGAGCGGGTGCAGAAGGCGCTGCAAACCCTGCTGAAGGGGCGCAGCTCCATCACCATCGCCCACCGCCTCTCCACCGTGACCGGCGCCGACCGCATCCTGGTGCTGCAGGGGGGCAGGCTGACCCAGCAGGGGGACCACCGGTCCCTGATGCGCCAGGGGGGGCTCTACCGGTCCCTGGTGGAACTGCAGTTCAAGCAGGTGGAAAGGGCCTGATCCGGGCCGGCGGGTTTCCGGGCCCGGCGGGGCCCTTCTTCTGAGAGGCGACACCATGGCGCGCGCGCGCGAATTCGACTTCCTCGTCCTGGGCTCGGGCATCGCCGGGCTTTCCTTCGCCCTGAAGGTGGCGCACAAGGGCCGCGTGGCCGTGCTGACCAAGCGGGAGGCCAAGGAGAGCAACACGGCCTACGCCCAGGGCGGCATCGCCAGCGTGCTGAGCCGGGACGATTCCTTCGGCTCGCACATCGAGGACACCCTGCGGGCAGGGGCGGGCCTGTGCAAGACCGAGGTGGTGGAGGCGGTGGTGAAGGAGGGCCCGGCCCGCATCCAGGACCTGCTTTCCTGGGGCGTGCGCTTCGCCCGGCGCAAGGGAGCCGAGGAGGGCTTCGACCTGACGCGCGAGGGGGGGCATTCGGCCCGGCGCGTGCTGCACTGGACCGACTTCACCGGCGCCGAGATCGAGCGGGCCCTGCTGGAGAGCGCCCGCAACCACCGCTCCATCCGCATCTTCGAGAACTACATGGGGGTCAACCTCATCCTGGGCAAGGGCCCGGCCCGGGGCGAGGTGCTGGGGGCCTACGCGCTGGAGACGGCCACCGGCAGGGTGCACACCTTCCTGGCCAGGGCCACCCTGCTGGCCACCGGCGGCGCCGGCAAGGTCTACCTCTACACCACCAACCCGGACGTGGCCACGGGCGACGGCGTGGCCATGGCCAGCCGGGCCGGCGCCCGGGTGGCCAACCTGGAGTTCTTCCAGTTCCACCCCACCTGCCTCTACCACCCGCAGGCCAAGAACTTCCTCATTTCCGAGGCGCTGAGGGGCGAGGGCGCGGTGCTGCGCGACCGGCGGGGGCGGGCCTTCATGCAGCGCTTCCACCCCCTGAAGGAGCTGGCCCCCCGCGACATCGTGGCGCGCGCCATCGACACGGTGATGAAGGAGAGCGGCGACGAGTCCGTGCTGCTGGACATCACCCACAAGCCCCGGGCCTGGCTGAAGGAACGCTTTCCGGGCATTTACGCCACCTGCCTGTCCTACGGCATCGACCTCACGCGCCAGCCCATCCCGGTGGTGCCGGCGGCGCATTATTCCTGCGGAGGGGTCTGCGTGGACCTGCGGGGGCGCACCAGCCTGCCCCGCCTCTACGCGGCCGGCGAGACCAGCCACACCGGCCTGCACGGCGCCAACCGCCTGGCCAGCAACAGCCTGCTGGAAGGCCTGGTCTTCGGGCACCGCGCCGCCCAGCACTGCCTGGCCTCCGCCCGGCCCCTGCCCCGGGGGCTGAAGGTTCCGGAATGGAACCCGGGCAGCGCCCGCGACTCGAACGAGGCCGTGATGGTGGCCCACAACTGGGACGAGATCCGCCGCTTCATGTGGAACTACGTGGGCATCGTGCGCAGCCGCCGCCGCCTGGAGCGGGCCCTGCGCAGGATCCGCGTGCTGCAGGAGGAGATCCACGAATACTACTGGAACTTCCTGCTCACCGGCGACCTGGTGGAGCTGCGCAACATCGCCGCCGTGGCCGGGCTGATCGTGCGCTGCGCCATGGCCCGCAGGGAATCGCGCGGCCTGCACTACAACCTGGACTACCCCGAAAGGGACGACCGGCGCTGGGGCAGGGACACCGTGCTGTGCCGGAAGGGCTGAGGCCCCCGCGGGCCGCCACTGGGAGGCGACATGAGCGACGTGAAGGTGCTTTTTTGCGACCTGGGCAACGTGGTGGTGAGGCTGAAGGACCGGGACTTCCACGCCCGGCTTCTGGAGGCCTGCCCGGGCCTGCGGGCCGGGGCCCTGCGCGACTACCTGGAGGATCCCCGGGGGCCCCGGTTCCGGCATGAGGTGGGCGGGATGGACGCCCCGCGTTTCCACCGGGCCCTGGTGAGGGACCTGGGCCTGTCCTGGGGGTTCGAGGAGTTCCTGGGGCACTTCAACGACTATTTCACGCCCAACCGCCCCATGGTGCGGACCCTTTCGCTCCTGCGCGGCAGGGTGCGCCTGTGGGCCCTTTCCAACACCAACGAGGCGCATATCCTGCACCTGAAGAACCGCTACCGGCTGCACGAGCTTTTCGAGGGCCTCATCCTCTCCAACGAGCTGGGCACCCGCAAGCCCGAGAAGGAGATCTACCGGCAGGCCCTGAAGCGGGCCGGGGTGGGGGCCGGCCAGGCGGCCTACGTGGACGACGTGGGCGAGTTCGTGGGGGCGGCCCGGGCGCTGGGGATAGAAAGCTTCCAGTACCGGTTCAACGACGCGGAATTCAGGCGCTGGCTGGAGGGGCTGGGCCTGAAGCCGGGCCAGATCAGGGGCGCCAAGGCCTACACGGGGTGTTAAGATGGGGGGACCGGCCGCCGGGAGGGCCGGGGAACCGGGGCGGGGTGCCATGGCGGACGGCGACAAAAGGAAAAGCATCCGGGCGACGATCTCGCTGCAGCTGGATTTCCAGCGGCCGGGCACCGGCGGGGCGGGGCCGCGCAGGGGCAGGACCGTCAACCTTTCCATGGGCGGGATGGCCCTGAAGAGCCGGGACCCGGTGGAGAAGGGCGAGGAGCTGAGGCTTTCCCTGCCCGGGCCGGGCGAACCCCTGAGCGTGGTGGCTCGGGTGGTGGAGTGCCGCGAGGACGACGACGAGGTCTCGCCCCTAAGGAGCGTGCAGGCGGCCCGCGACGCCTGGGTGGCCAGGCTGTCCTTCGTGGACATGAGCCCCCGGGCCGAGGCCGCGCTCAGGGACATGCTTTCCAAGGCCCTGGGCAGGCCCGACGTGGGCGTCTTCGAGCGCGCGGCCCCGGCGGCCGCGCCCATGCTGAAGGGCCGCAACCGCTTCCGCCTGGAGTACCGGCTGGAATACCAGCCCCTGGACCGGGCCGCGCTGGAGCGCTTCCGCGTCCAGGAGCGGGCCCTGGACCTGGAGGCCATGGGGACGGACCCGCTCTTCGGCCGGGCCTCCAGGGCCCTGCGCTATTTTTTCCCCGAGGGCGGCCTGGCGCTGTCGCCGGTGGGGCCGCGCCCCTCCGGCGAAGGAGGGCTGGTGACCTGCCTGATCCCGGGCTACCCCCATTCCCTGCGGGTGCTGACCCGGGCTGCGTCCTGGGACGCGGACCCGGAATCGCCGGGCCTGGGCGAGCTGAAAGCCGAGGTGCGGGCCCTGCCCCAGGAGGACGCGCTGGTCCTGGAAAGTTTTCTCAGGGAGAGGATGGCCTGAAGCGCCAGGCCCCGCCCCACAGCCAGGAGGTGACGCGGCATCATGAACGAGACCCCCAACCTCAGGAACGTCCTGGATTCCTTCTCGGCCCTGCTGGCCCAGGGACTGCGCGGCTGGATGGAGAGGATCTTCGGCCAGGGCGCGGACAAGCCGGCCCTGGGCCCCCTCACCTGGGCCGACCTGGGCGCCGCGGCTTTCCTGGCCCTGGTGGTGCTGGCGGTCCACGGCCTGGTGGCCTGGCTTTTCAGGAGAAAGACCCGGCAGCTGAAGGAAAAGGAGCGGCAGGCCGGCGGGACCGGAAGCCGCTACCTGGAGGCCCTGGACAAGCCGGCCTACCTGTTCCTTTGGATCTACGGGGCCACCCTGGCCCTGGGGCCGCTGCTGGTGAAGGTGGTCCCGCCGCGGGGGCTGGACGCGGTGCGCGGCTTCTTCGACACCCTGTTCGACCTGGGCCTCTTCGCC